>DATGCY010000315.1:0-3482 GCA_035311385.1 Candidatus Methylomirabilota bacterium | reverse complement strand
GCCGATCCCAACTTCCGCATCCCCTGGATGCACGACCGGACCCATCTCCATCGTGCGGTGGTGTACGGGCGCAGCCTTCCCATCGTGCGGCTCCTCGTGGAGGCGGGCGGCGACCCGAACGCCCGGGACGACCTCGGTTTCACGCCCTTCCGGTCCGCCGTCCGGAACGGCCGCGAGGACGTGGCGCGACTCCTCCTGGGCGCGGGAGCCGACGAGGCAAGCCTCACCGGCGACGATCGGACTCGGGACGGTCTCGATCCCGACGTGCTGTGCTACGCGGCGGGGCGAAACGACGTGACGGAGGTCCGCCGCCTCCTCGGAGCCGGCGCCGATCCGAACGCGTTGGGCGGCCTCGACGAGACGCCGCCGCTCCACTGGGCGGTCTGGCGAGGTAGCGCGGACGCGGCGCGGCTTCTCGTGGAGGGCGGCGCGGATATCCACCAAATCAACCGCTACGGTGGTGATGCGCTCGACACGGCCATCCACGGCTCGCTGAACTGTCACGACGTCTTTGGCGGCATCGGCATGAAGCTGCCCGAGGAGATCGATCACGGTGACTATCCCGCCATCGTCGAGTTGCTCATGGCGGCGGGGGCGAGGCTCCCCCGTCAGGTGACAGGGAGCGAGGCGGTGCAGGATGTGCTGCGGCGGGCGGGCGTGCCCGACGGGGAGTGAGACCATGAGCAAGACGCGGCTCTTCAACGCCATCAAATCTCTCGACCTGGAGGCGGTCTCGGTGCTGCTCGGCTCTCATCCCGAGCTGGCAACGGTCAAGGACGAGCGACGCCGCAACGCGCTTCACTTCCTCTGCGGCCTTCCTGCGAGCGACAGAACCTCGGCCCGTTCCCTCGCGCTCGCCCGGCTCCTCCTCGATCGCGGCTTCGATATCAACGGGCCGGCCTTCGTCGAGGGCGGCGGCGCCTTCAAGGCCACCCCGCTCTGGTACACGCTCTCCCGAGGCCGCAACCTGCCCCTGGCGAAGCTCCTCCTGAAGCGCGGCTCGTCGCCGGAGTACTGTCTCTGGACGGCGGGGTTTCACGACGACGTGGAGGCCATCGACCTGCTCGTGAAGGCCGGCGCCCGCCTCGACCCCGTCGCGGAAGACGAGACGCCTTTCCTCGGCGCGATCAAATGGAGCCGCTTCAAAGCCGCGGAGCGGCTCCTCCACCATGGCGCGAATGTGAATTTCCAGAACTCGAAGGGCATGACCGCGCTCCATTTCGTGGTGAAGAAGAACAGCGACCGACGTCACGTGGAGATGCTGCTCCGCCACGGCGCCGACCCGTGCCTGCGTGACGCCAAGGGCGTGAGCCCGCTCGACATGGTCGCCCGGCGGCGCGACAAGACGCTGTTCCACCTGTTCTCGAGGTGAACGCAGCATCCTCGGAGGAGGGCTACTCGTGATCAAGAGCATCTCGCTCCTCACGCGCAAGGCCGGCCTCACCCACGAGCAGTTCATGCGGCACTGGATCGACATCCACGCCCCGCTCGCTCACGCCGTGCCTGGGCTCCGGCGCTACGTGCAGTCGCACATCCGCGAGGAGCCGACGCGCCCCGACATCCCCACCACGGCGATCGAGGTCGACGGCATCGCCGAGCTTTGGTACGACGACCGCGCGGCCATGGCCCGCGCCCACGCCTCGCCGGAGGCCAAAGCCCTCTTCGCCGACGGCGCGCTCTTCATCGGACGCATCAAGGCCTTCGTGGTGGAGGAGCAGGTGATCATTCCTTGACACCCTCGCACCCGCGGTCCCTAATGCGTCTCTCGGCAGCTGACCGTGCATGAGCGAAGGAGGAGGAGACATGCGCTTCGACGGCAAGGTGGCGCTGGTATCGGGGGCGGGCTCGGGTATCGGCCGCGCCACCGCCATGGGGTTCGCGGCGCGCGGAGCGCAGGTGGCGGTGGCCGACCTGGATGGCGCGAAGGCGGAGGCGGTGACCGCGGAGATCGCCGGCGCGGGAGGCAAGGCCATCGCTATCGCGGCGGACGCGGGAACGCCGGCGGGGGTCGAGGCCATGGTCGGCGGAGCCGTGGAGGCCTTCGGCGGCCTCGACATCCTTCACAACAACGCGTTCGGTCAGCCGCCGCTGCCCCCGGGACAGAGCCGCCTCGCCTTCACCGGCGAGCTCGACGAGCAGGTGTGGGCCCACGTGATCAACATCGGGCTCACCAGCGTGTTCCGCGCCACCAAGCGCGCCATCCCCGAGCTGCTCAAGCGGGGGGGCGGGGCCATCGTCAACACCGCGTCGATCTCCGGGCTCTTCGCCGATTACGCCATCGGCGCCTACAACGCCGCGAAAGCGGGGGTGATCAACTTCACCCGCGTGACGGCCATCGAGTACGCGGGGCGGAACATCCGCGTGAACTGCATCTGCCCCGGCGCCATCGACACGCCGCTCCTCCGGCCCTCGCTGTCCATCGCGGCCTTCGCCGAGGGCACCATCGGGCAGATCCCCATGCGGCGGCTTGGTCGCCCCGAGGAAATGGCCAATGTGATCATGTTCCTCGCTTCCGATCTCGCCTCGTACGTCACGGGGGCCGCCTTCGTGGCAGACGGCGGCCTCACCGTGCAGACTGGGCTGCCCTCGCGCATCCCCTTGCCCTGACGCGCCGGGTTACCTTGCCCTCCGGAAAGGAGTTCGGGTGTAGTATCGCCCCCGTGGCGCGTCCCGACCCAACGGGGGCGTCCAGACGCGCGCGACGTTTCGGGGGCTACCTGATGAGAGGAGGGCGGCGATGACCTCGCTCGACATCAACGGCAAACGCTACAACGTCGATCTACCGGACGACACCCCGCTCCTGTGGACGCTGCGCGATGAGCTCGGCATGACGGGCACCAAGTTCGGCTGCGGCATGGCGCTCTGCGGCGCCTGCACGGTCCACGTCAACGGCCAGCCGGTGCGGTCCTGCTCCACACCGATCTCCGCGGTGGCCAACACCAAGATCGTGACCGTCGAGGGAATCGAGACGGACAAGGTCGGGCGGTCATTGCAGGCGGCGTGGGTGGAGATGGGCGTGCCTCAGTGCGGCTACTGTCAGGCGGGACAGCTCATGGCGGCCACCGCGCTCCTCAAGCGCAACGGCAAGCCCACCGACGCGCAGATCGACGAGGCCATGTCGGGCAACATCTGCCGGTGCGGGACCTACACGCGGATTCGCTCCGCCATCAAGCAGGCGTCGGCGCAGCAGGGAGCAACGAAGTGAGCCCGCGGCTGCCGCTCCCCGGTCCCACTGGTGACGTGTCGCTCGACCGACCTCTCGTGATCGCCAATGTCAGCCGCCGGCGCTTCCTTCAGGGTGTGACCGCGCTAGGCGGCTTCGTCCTCGCCGCCGGCTTCCCGTCGCTCGCGCGGGCGGCCGATCCCCCGAAGTACGGCAGAGACGGCATGCCCCACGGCTGGGTGGACGATCCGCTCGTCTTCGTGGCCATCGGCGACGACGGCACCGTGTCCATCGTGTGTCACCGCTCCGAGATGGGACA
>DATGCY010000314.1:0-2891 GCA_035311385.1 Candidatus Methylomirabilota bacterium | reverse complement strand
GGGCTTCGACGACTTCTACGGCTTCCTCTCCGTCTCGGACATGTACACGGAATGGCGCGACCCGCACTTCTTTCCCGAGGTCGTCTACTCCGAGGCGCGCACGGAATGGATCAAGAACATGCCCTTCAACCGCTG
Source organism: Candidatus Methylomirabilota bacterium (assembly GCA_035311385.1). Lineage (GTDB taxonomy): Bacteria > Methylomirabilota > Methylomirabilia > Rokubacteriales > CSP1-6 > AR37. The sequence continues at coordinate 2,756 of DATGCY010000314.1, read as the reverse complement.
CTTCGTCCACGCCGCCCGCGGCGGGGAGGCGGAGAACGTCGAGGAGGTGACCATACCCGTGCTATCGCGCCTCGACGACATGTGGGCGGCCTACTCGGAAGCCTTCCTGCGGCGCATGGCCGGCGAGCCTCGGCCGTGGTTTTTATATCACTGCACGCGCGGGGCGCACTTCGACAACTATCCGCTCGAGCGCTTCCTCGGGACCTCACCCGCGCGGCATCCCTACAAGGACACCATCCTCGAGCTGGACGACATCGTGGGCCGACTCTGGCGCGTGCTGGAGGAAACGGGACAGGCCGAGCGCACCCTCGTCTTTCTCTCCTCCGACAACGGTCCGCACATGGAGACATGGCCCGACGCCGCCCACACGCCCTTCCGCTGCGCGAAGGGCTCGACCTGGGAGGGCGGGGTGCGGGTGCCGGGGCTGCTCGCGTGGCCAGGAATGATCGAGAGCGACCGGGCGAGCGACGGCCTCTTCGACTTCACAGACCTGCTGCCCACGGTCCTCGCCCTCGCCGGTGGGCTCGACACGCTTCCCGCCGACCGTTTCATCGACGGCGTCGACCAGAGCTCTTTTCTCCTCGCTCCCGACGGCCGCTCGAACCGGAAGTACGTCTACTACTGGCTACTGCGGCGACTCTCCGCCATCCGAGTCGGCGAGTACAAGTGGATGCTCGTGTCTACCAGTGACGACGACGCCGACGTGCACGGCGCGGGCGGCTTCACCGGCGTGACACAGCAATACACCTACCCGCGCCTCTACAACCTCTACCTCGATCCCAAGGAGACGCACAGCTACTTGACGCGCAAGCTCGCCTACAACGAGGCCTTCGCGGATGGCATGCGCGACCATCTCGCCACCTTCCGCTCCTATCCGCCCAAGCAGGCCATGGGCCTGAAGGCGCGGTAGCGGTCAGGCGCGGTCGACGGCGGGACGGATGGTGCCCGCCAGGAGGTCGAGGATCTCCAGCATGCGCGCGAGGTCATCGCGCCGGAAGTCGAGGAGGATGTGGCCGAGGCCGGCCCGCTTGTACTCGCAGAGCTCGTCCACCACCGCCTGCGTGCCTTTCGTTAGCAGCTCGTCCTTGAGCGTGTGGCGAATCGACAACGCGATGCTGTCGAACGGACGATTCGCCGCGGCGGCGACCGCGCGGAGCCGGCCCAGCGCCTCCGTGAGCTGACCCGGCGTCTTGTTCGTGGCGTGCCAGCCGTCGCCCAGCGTCACCACCCGGCGGAACGCGCCGGGGCTGTCCCCGCCGACCCAGATCGGCGGATGCGGCTTCTGCACGGGCTTCGGCGCGAAGCCGATGTTCGCGAAGCGGAAGAACTCGCCGTTGAGCGAGGGGTTGTCCTCCGTCCACAAGGCCTTGAAGGCGCGGAGGATCTCGTCGGCCTGACGGCCGCGCGCGTGGAAGGGCGCGCCCAGGATCTCGAGCTCTTCCTTCCACCAGCCCACGCCCACGCCGCAGATCAGGCGGCCGTTCGACAGGGCGTCGATGCTCGTGAGCATCTTCGCCATGACCACGGGATGGCGGTGCCCCAGGATGAACACGGAGGCGCCGAGGCGCGCGCGCTCCGTGCAGACCGCGGCCGCGGCGAGGGCGACCACGGGCTCGAGGTACGCCTTGTCGGGCGGATGCGGGAAGCGACCGCCCGGATAGCTGCCGGTGGCCGTCCGCGGAAAGATGACGTGATCGCTGACCCAGAGCGAGGCCATGCCGCGCCGGTCCGCCTCGCGCGCGAACGTGGTCAGTGCCTCCCGGGTCGCCACAGGTCCCTGGGTGGGCAGATGGCAGCCGATCTCCATCACGTCTCCTTTCCGCTTCTCGGGTTCGACGCCGCGCCAGATCTTGCGCCGCCCTTGAGCCCGGCGTCAAGCGATGGAGACGCGACGGCAATCCTGCTATCATGCGTGCCGCCATGAATCTCCTTCGCCCGATCGACCGCGATCTCGTCGTCAATGGCCTCAAGCTCCACGTGCTCGACTGGGGTGGGGGCGATCGCACGCCGCTCCTGCTCCTGCATGGCTTCACGGGGCACGCGCATGCCTGGGACACGCTCAGCATCGCGCTCCAGCCACACTTCCACGTCTACGCGATGGATCAGCGCGGCCACGGCGACAGCGATCCCGGCGAGGTCTATAACGCCATCGCGTCGTTCGACGACATCTCGGGCGTGGTCGATCAGCTCGGCTTCCCGCCCTTCGTCCTCGTGGGGCTGTCCATGGGCGGACGCAACGGCATGTACTTCGCCTCGAAGCGCCCCGACCGCGTCCAGAAGCTGGTGGTCGTCGACATCGGGCCTGAGATCAGCAAGCGGGCCGCCCAGGCTCCGACGGGGCCGCCCGAGCCCGACACGTGGGAGAGCATCGAACAGGCAGCCCAGCATCTCTATCGTGGCAACCCGTATCCGGGCATTCACTACTACCGCTGGGTCGCCTCGACGAGTCTCCGCACGCGTCCCGACGGCGCCATCGTGTGGAAATGGCATCCCAGCGTCAAGGAGCGGCGCACCCAGCCCGATCTCGACTGGTGGGGCATCGTGCGCTCGATCACCGCGCCCACCCTCGTGCTGCGTGGCGAGTCGAGCCCGATCCTCGACCGCGACGTCGCCGAGCGCATGGGGCGCGAGTTCCCCAAGGGACGCTTCGTGGAGATTCCCCGCGCCGTCCACACGCTCCACGAGGACAATCCCGACGCGGTGCTCTCCGCGCTCAAGGACTTCCTCGCCTTCTGACCCTCCCGCTCCCAGAGAGG
>DATGCY010000313.1:0-9394 GCA_035311385.1 Candidatus Methylomirabilota bacterium | reverse complement strand
TTGTTCGCAGGAGTGTCCATATCAGGGATAGAGCCTCAGGGATAGAGCGGGAGCAGCCAGGACACCATGATGACGCTGATCACCATGACGAACACCGAGAACGGCACGCCGATGCGGACGAAATCGCCGAACGCGTAGTTGCCGGGGCCGACCACCAGCGTGTTGACGGGCGACGAGATGGGCGTCATGAACGCGGTGGAGGCGGCCAGCGCCACGATCATCGCGAAGGGATAGGGCGAGGCCCTGAGCTCCTCGGCGACGGCGAGGGCGACCGGCGCCATCAGCACCGCCGTCGCTGTGTTGGAGATAAAGAGTCCGAGCAGGGCGGTGACGGCGAACAGACTGGCCAGCACGCCGTAGGTTCCGGCGCCCCCGATGATCGCCATCAGCGCATCCGCGGCCAGGTCGACGCCACCTGTCTTCTGAAGCGCGATCGAGAACGGCAGCATGCCCACGATCAACACCAGGGTCTTCCAGTGGATCGAGCGATACGCGCTCTCGAGGTCCATGCAGCCCAGGGCGCCCATCAGCAGGCAGGCGATGAGGGCGGCGAGCACGTTCGGAACGATGCCGCTGACCATCAACGCCACCATGAGGGCCAGGCAGAACAACGCGTGGGGCGCCTTGCCGGCGACCGGGATGACGTCTTCCAGCTCGGTCGGGAGGGTGAGCACGAGGACGTCGGCGGTGGAGGACCGCAGCCGGTCGATCTCCTTCCAGCGGCCGATGACCAGGAGCGTGTCGCCTACCCGCAGCCGTTCGTCCACTCCCCGGGCAAGCGCTTCCCGTCCGCGCCGCAGCCCGATCACCGTCAGCCCGTAGCGGCTGGCGGGGGCCACCTCGACCAGCGTCTTGCCGGCCAGCTCCGAATCGGCCGCCACCATCACTTCCGCCATACCGATGTCCTGCGACCGGTCGCTGAAATAGGCGCCGGTCAGCGGCAACGCTTCGAGCCCGAATCGCTGCCGGAGCGCCTCGATGTCGATCTTCGGCGCGAACAGATCGACGAGCAGGACATCGCCGGCCTGAAGCTCGGTCTTCTGGCTTGGAGCGATGACGTCGCTGGTAAACCTTCCCTTGCGTTCGATGGTGACCAGGCTGGCCCCGACGCGGCGGGGCATATCGATCTCCCCCACGGTCTTGCCGATCAACGGCGAGCCGGCGGTCACGCGTACCCGGTACTCCCGATCGGCGAGGTGATAGCGCTCGATCCAGTCACGAAGGGTGGGGCGGCCGGCCCTGACGCCGGGCTCGGTCTTGGCGGCCAACCAACGCCGGGCGAAGAGCATGTAGATGATGCCGACGATCAGCACGGGCAACCCGAACGGCGTGAAGCTGAAGAATTTGAAGCCTTCCGATCCGTGACGAACGAGCTCCCCGTGGACGACGAGATTCGGCGCTGTGGCGATGAGGCTCAGCATGCCGCTGATGAGGGCCGCCACCGAGAGCGGCATCATGAGCTGGCTGGGGGCGGTCCCGGTGTTCTGGGCGATCCGCAGGGTGACCGGAATGAAGATGGCGACCACGCCGGTGGAGCTCATGAACGCCCCGAGCCCGGCCACAGCCGCCATCAGCAGGACGACCAGCCGACGCTCGCTGCTTCCGGCCTTCTCGTTGAGCCAGTCGCCGAGCTGCTGGGCCACCCCGGTGCGCACGAGGCCTTCGCCGATGACGAAGAGGGCGGCCAGGAGCACGATGGTCGAATCGCTGAAGCCGGCCAGGGCCTCGCCCATGGTGATCACGCCCGTGAACGGCAGCACCGTCAGCATGATCAGCGCCACCACGTCCATGCGCGGCCGGTTGATCGCGAACATCGCGATGGCGGCCGCCAGCAGGACGAGGACGATCGCCAGCTCGTAGTTCATCGGTGGTGGACTTGGCCTTGCGCCTCCGGTTGGAAGCACCGGAGATCATAGCAGCGTTGTGCTCTCTTCGAGCCGTGTGCTTCCGTGGTTCGTGCTCAAGCATCGTCTCGAGCGTGCCCGTCCTGCTCGCCGAGTCTCGACGGCGAAGTCACAGCCCAAAGGGCACCCCGAGCAGAAACCAGGCAAAAAAGAGCGCCGCCCAGGCGACAAAGGTCGCCACCGCGTACGGTAGCATCATCGCGATGATCGTCCCGACGCCCGCGTCGCTCTGCCACCGCTGGGCAAAGCCCACGACCAGCGCCAAATGCGCCAAGAGCGGATTGATGACATTGGGCGGCGCGTCGCTCACACGGTAGGCCGCCAACAACGCGTCGGGCTCGACCCCCAGCCTCAGGAACAGGGGCACGAATACCGGCGCCATGATGGCCCATTTCGGCAAGATGGCAGGGAAGGGGAAACTCAGGAGGAATCCGATCACGATAAAGCTCAGCAGGAGCGCCGTGTGGCCGAGGTTCGCCTCTTGCAGAACACCGGCCAACTTCGAGGCGAGAATGGTCCCGATACCGGTGAAATTGAAGTAGGCCACGAACTGGGCGACGACAAAGAGCAAGACCAAAAGACCACCCAAGTCGGCAATCGTCTTGTTCGCCATGGCTATGCCCTGGTCGATGGTGGTGATGGTTCTTGCGCCAATGCCGTAGGCGGTTCCCGTCACCAGAAACAGGACCATGATGATGAACACCAGGCTGGCCATGAGCGGGGAGTCACCAATGATCTGTCCCGTCGTAGGATGGCGCAGCGGAGCGCCTGGCAGGAGCGTCGCCAAGCCTAGCAGGACAAGTACACAGATGCCGGTGAAGAGAGCGTACAAAAGGCCGCGCATTTCCTCCCCGGAGAGACCCTGCTCTTTCTTTGACGGCGATTCCTGCTGGTACTTTCCCAGCCGCGGCTCGATCACCCAGTCGGTGATGATCGTGCACACCGCGATCAAGACGATGCTCGACACAATGCCAAAGTAGAAGTTGGCCGTGACATCGACCGACCTGGCCGGATCGACCACCTGGATGGCGTCATTCGTCATTTCCGTCAGGATCACGTCGATCGGCTTGACCAGGAAGTTGGCGCCAAAGGCGGCGGCGACTCCGGCAAACGCCGCGGCCAGGCCAACCAGCGGATGCCGTCCCAGGCTGTAAAACGCGGATGCTCCCAACGGAATCAAGACAAGGTAGCCCGCATCGGCGGCGATGCTCGAGACCACACCGATAGTCACGATGATGGCGGTCATGGTCCGGGGCGGAGCGATCTGCACGATCTTGCGAACCAGAGCCCCAATCAGGCCGGACCTCTCGGCCACTCCGATCCCGATCATGGCCACGAGGATGATTCCAACGGGCCCAAAATTCATGAAGTTGGCCACGGCCGAAGTACAGATGAAGCGAATTCCTTCCGCAGACAACAGGCCCTGGACTTTCGTCGTGACCTCGTCCACTCCGTGGGTCTGCGGATTGATTCGCAGATACGTGGCGCTGACTCCCAGCCATTGCAGCGCCTGGGAGAGCACTACCAAGATCCCGATCAGGAGGGAAAAGAGCACCGCCGGCTGCGGGACCGCATTCCCCACTCGCTCGACGGTGTCCAGCGCTCGCTTCATCAGTGTATTGCTGGCCCCGCTGGATCCCCTCATGATCCGCTCCCTTCGAAGCCTTGTTGGAGGCACCTTTCACTTTGATCGCGCATTATCCTTTCCCACCTCCGGCCGCAGCTCGATCTCGCGATACTGCCACGGGAACTTCCTGCGCTTCTCGTCGGACGATCCGGCAGCCGGCAAGCACAGCCTCAACGTGGCGGTGCCGTTTGCTCCGTTGTCGGAATTGCCTGTGCCCACTCTAGCCTTAGTCTCGTGCTGCTCCAACTTGATGGAACGAACGGAGCGAATGCGAGTCAACGGATGATGCTCCTGGCCAACGCGGCCGTTGCGGTAACGCAGGTCTTTGATTTTACAGACAGAAACTCATTCGACGGCGAAGGCGTTTGGCGTTCTGATTCCGGCGACGGAGGACGAGGCGTACAGTTACGCTCGACGATCGGTCGAGCCGCTTCAGTCGTTGGCGGAGGCCGGGTTCACCGGGGTTGAGGTCTTCCGGGAACGGGCAGAGCACGTCCCGCTTTGGTGGCGGCAAACGGCGTCGGTAGCCTCATACGGAGGAACGCTATGAAGGCATTGCGCGAACGGTTGGCGGTGAAACCGGAAGATCTGCGACGGCGGCTCGACCCGGCAACGCTGCCGTTTCAGACGACGGCCGAGGTGAAACCGGTCAAGACGACGATCGGCCAACCGCGTGCGGCCGAGGCGATCGCCTTTGCCCTCGAGGTCGGCGCGCGCGGCTTCCATCTCTACGTCGCCGGTTCGCCAGGCACCGGGCGCGAGAGCACCGTCCTGGAGGCCGTGCGGTCCTTCGCCGCGACGCGGCCAACGCCGCCGGACTGGGTCTACGTCCACAACTTCGCGGAGCCCGACCGTCCACGCGCGTTCGCGGTACCGACCGGCCAGGGCCGGAGACTCGCGATGGCGATGACCTCTTTTCTGGAGGCAGTGCAGCGGGAGATTCCTCGCGCCTTCGAAAGCGAGGATTACGCGCGGCGACGAGAGCAGTCCCTGGCCGAGGTGAGTACGCGGCGCGCCAAGCTGATCACAGACCTGCAGGCCTTTGCGCAAGAACGCGGCTTCGGGCTCGAGATGACGCCGTCCGGCATCGTCAGCATCCCGCTGCAGAATGGTCAGCCAATGCCGCAACAAGTGTTCGAGCAGTTGCCACCCGGGGCCAAGGCGGAGCTCGAGCAGCGGGGCAAGCAGATCCAGGCCGAGGTCGGCGCCTCCATGCGTCAGATGCGGGAGATCGAGAAGGTAGCCCAGGAGCGCGTCACGGCGCTCGATCGGGACGTGGCGCTGTTTGCCGCCGGCCCCTTCATCGCAGAATTGTCCGAGCTGTACGGACAGCATCCGGACGTCCTGGCCTTCATCGAGCAGATAGAGAAGGACCTGCCGGAGCACCTGGAGGACTTCTTGCCGGCGGCCAACACCGAGCAGGCGGGGCCGGCCACAGGGCGGGTGCTTCAGCGGCAGGAGCGCCTGGCGCGGTACGAGGTCAACGTGTTGATCGACAACAGCGGGATGACCGGCGCGCCGGTCGTCGTCGAGCGGAACCCGACCTACTACAACTTGATCGGCCGGCAGGAGTACCGGGCCGTGCTGGGGACGTCGCAAACCGACTTCCGTCAGATCAAACCGGGCGCGCTGCACCGCGCCAACGGCGGCTTTCTCGTGCTGCACGCCCTCGACGTCATGAGTAGCCCCTTCGCCTGGGAGGGGCTGGAGCGTGCCCTGGTGTCCGGCGAGGTGCGGGTCGAGAACCCGGGCGAACAGGTCGCGCTGCCGACGGCTCGGCCGCGCCCGGAGCCAATTCCGCTCAACGTGAAGGTGATCCTGATCGGACCAAACGCGCTCTATCAAAAGCTCCATCGGTTCGACGAGGTCTTCCCGGAGCTGTTTGGAGTGAAGGCCGATTTCGCTCCGGACATGGAGTGGAGCGAGGAGAACCTCGCGAGCTACTCCGCCTTCCTCAGCCGGCTCGTCCACGACCGTGGACTGCTCCACTTCGACCGCTCGGCCGTCGCCCGAATCGTGGAGCACGGCGCACGGCTGCGCGACCACCAGCGGAAGCTGACCGCGCGCTTCCTCGACATCGCCAAGCTCTCCGCCGAAGCCAGCCACTGGGCCGGCAAGGCGGGGCACGAGGTCGTGCGGGCGGACGATGTCGACGCGGCGATTGCGCACCAGGAGCGGCGGCGCAACCTGGCTGAGGAGCGGAATCGGGAGTTGATCGTCGACGGAACGGTGATGATCGACACCGAGGGCGCGCGGGTGGCACAGGTCAACGGGATCGCGGTGCTCGACGTCGGGGACTACGACTTCGGGCAGCCATCTCGGGTGACCGCGCGGGTTTCGGTCGGACGGGGGACGGTGCAGAGCATCGAGCGGGAGATCGCGCTTTCCGGCCCGATCCACTCAAAGGGTTTCTTGATCTTGACCGGGTATCTGCAAGCGCAGTACGCCCAGGATTGGCCACTCTCGCTGGGGGCGACCATCACCTTCGAGCAGTCGTATGGCGGGATCGACGGCGACTCGGCGTCGACGACCGAGCTCTACGCCCTGCTGTCAGCCCTCTCCGGGCTGCCCCTGAGCCAGGGAATCGCCGTGACCGGCGCCGTGAACCAACACGGCGAGGTGCAGGCGGTCGGCGGCGTGACGCGCAAGGTAGAAGGGTTCTATGATCTGTGCCGGGAACGGGGATTGACGGGCGAGCAAGGGGTAATGGTGCCGGCGTCGAACGTCAAGAACCTGATGCTGAAGGAGGAGGTCGTCGAGGCGGTACGGGCGGGACGTTTCCACGTCTGGGGGGTCAGCCACATCGACGAGGGGATCGAGTTGTTGATGGGCCGGCAAGCCGGTGAGCGAGCGGCGGATGGGTCGTTCCCGGCGGAGACGGTGCACCGGCTGGTCCAGGAACGCTTGCGGGAGTATGCGGAGCAGGTGCGCGAGTTTGGCTGGATCTCGCACGCCCCGGCTCTCGCTGCCGATGCGCGGCTCAAGGGGGCAGAGGATGCCCCACGCCGACGCTCCTGACTTTGAAGGCGGTCAGCGCGCCGAGAATCGCAGAATGGCCAGCACGACCGGGTTCAGGACGCCACCGATAGGGTGAGGAGAAAGAGCGCCTGCTTCGCGAACCGACTTACGCAGAACTTACCCAGAACAAGTAAGCGTGGAGCGGAACCACGCGCTGATCTCCTCGATCGTCTTCGGGTGCTTCATGACCTCAATGGGTCATCACCACGCGGCCCCGGACCTTGCCGCCGCCCTTGAGGTCGGCGAGCGACTCGGTCGCGCGGTCGACGGGTCGGCGCTCGATCGGGATCGGCTCAACCTTGCCGCCCTGGGCCAGCTCGAATAGTTCGCGGAGGTCCTGGAGCGTGCCGACGTACGAGCCCTCGATCGTCATCACCTTGAACGGGAACAGGACGGGAGAGACGGAGGCCGAACCCCCGTAGAGCCCCACCATCACGAGCTTGCCGCCCTTGCGGAGGGCGCTGATCCCGAACTCCATCGTTTTGGGCGAGCCGACGAAGTCGACGGCGCCGGCCACGCCCCCGCCCGACAGATCCAGCACTTGCTGGAGGGCGTCGGCCGCGCCGTTGTCGATCGTCGCGACGGCGCCCATCTCGGCGGCGCGGGTACGCTTGGCGGCGTCGATGTCGGCCACCATCATGCGGCTGCCGATGTAGGACGGGCCGATGTGCACGGCCTGGCCGCCCACTCCGCCGGCGCCAATGATCAGGAACGGATCGCCGGCGTCGACGTGGTCGCGGAGCTTCTTGAGCGCGCTGAGGGCGGTGATGCCGGAGCAGGTGTAGGTCGCGGCCAACGGCTGGGGCAGGGTGCCGTAGTCGACCAGGTAGGCGGCCTTCGGAACGATGACGTGGCTGCCGTAGCCGCCCGCCGTGCGCGTGCCGAGGGTTCGAGGGGTCAGGCAGAGAAGCTCGTGACCCCGCTTGCAGACGCTGCACGCCCCGCAGCCGATCCACGGGTAGACGGCGTAGCGCTTGCCGATCTCCACTCCGCTGGCGTCGGGCCCGAGCGCGACGACCTCACCCGCGATCTCGTGGCCCATCGTGAACGGCAGCTTGACGCCGCGCTGCTCGAGCGTCACCTTGTTGCCGCCGCCGAGGTCGAAGTACCCGTCCCAGATGTGGACGTCGCTGTGGCAGACGCCGGCGGACTCCACTCGGACCAGCACCTGCTCGCCGGCTGGCGTGGGCGTTGGATACTCGCGGGGCTGGAGCGGCTTTCCCCATTCGATGATCTGCATCGCGCGCATGACGGTCTCCTCGTCGAATATGCTGGTGGGCCGCCGCCGATCCTAGCACGCCCAGCCGTCCTCCACCGGCGAACCCGCGGCACCTGGCATCTTGGCGCATAGGCGACGTAAGCGGCGGATAAACACTCCAGGCTTGGATCCTCGTGGCGGCGGCGACGGCCCGGTCGGCGGCGGGCGACGATCTGCGGCTAGATTCCCGGCGTCCGCGCCGCTCCGTCGGCCGCGCCCAGCATGTCCTTCATGCCCGCGGAGGGGACTGAATCGGGATTCGGAAGAAAAGCCACGTGGGGCTCTTGAATCCCTGTGTTGCTCGACGAGAACCCTCGGCAGGATCCCTCAGGGCTCGCTCACCACGATGGCGTGGTCGCGCCTTGGCTGACGCCGATCACTCTGCCGTCGCTCTGTGCGCGGCGTCTCGTTGAGCCGGCGCCGCTCTGCGATTCGCCGATCCATGATCACGGAGATTGTCCGATCATCGGAGAACTTCTCTTTCAGGTAGGCAAAGAGCGCTGGGGCCGTACGCGGAACGATGACCGTGACTTTCTTCGGCATCTCGCCATGATCTGACAGCAACCCATGCCCCAAAGTCAATCGGGGGCCTCGGAGGGGGAGAGCGAGGAAGCCAAAGACGTCACCCCTGCCTGGGTGCCGAGGGTCACCCTGGGTCGGCTTCACCTTGTCGGCCGGCGTGCCCTTCACGAGCAGCACGCTCATTCCGTGTGCCCCGCCAATCCCCAGGCCGCTCTTTGCCGATGCCCGGGAACACGACCGACCTCAATACCTGGCTCGGTCTTCTTGAACACGGCGATCGTGCGCCTGGCCTCGGCAACGGGCCCCGCCTCTGCTCGCGAGGCTCATGTGGGCGCGGCCGAAAGTGACAAGCCCGAGCGTGGTGGCGACGGCTAGCTAGCCGCTAGCGTGTCTCACTTCTTGGCGGTCTTGTCGAGGCTGATGGCGAGAGCCTCCGTGTACGTAATCTCCACGTTGTCGCCTACCTTCACCTTATCCAGGTTCTTCGGATCCCGAGCCTTGACGGTTACGGTGTTTCCCTCCGGTCCCTTGATCGTCGCCGTCTGAGCTTTCTTGTCGATCGCGACGATGGTCGCGGTCACGGTGATCTGCTGCGCGACGGCGCCCGCGGGCGTTTCCCCCGGCTTGGACGAGACGACCGCCTGCTGCGCGCTCGTCCCCTGCATGCTCTCGCCGGGCTTCTTTACCTCGATCATCAGGCCCTCGTAGTATTTGCCGACGACGGGGTCGCCCACTTTGATGGCGTCGAGCTTGCTGGGATCTTGGACCCGCACCGTCAGGCTTCTGCTCGGACCCTTGAGGGTGACCGTCTGCTTGTCCTTGTCGATGGCCTCCACCGTGCCTCTCACCGTCAGCAGCCTCGCGCCGATCACTTTCGGCGCGGCCCCCTCATCGGTCTTGGCCTGCGCGATGATCGGCATCTGGCGGGCACCGGCCGCAAGCGCGATACCTGGGACCAGCGAGGCAACGAGCAGCCCAACCATGATCCTCCTCATGAATCCGCTCCTTTCAGTTTGGGGTAGAACCGCCAAGGTGTTCGAGGTGAGCACGTGTGCGAGCCAGACG
>DATGCY010000312.1:0-29647 GCA_035311385.1 Candidatus Methylomirabilota bacterium | reverse complement strand
CGCGGCGACCTGACGTCCAGGCGTTCGATGGCAGCCCGCACGATGCCCTGGTCTTCGCCGACCGCGGCCTTGAGGGCCACCCCATCGAGGACCGTGCTTCGCTGTCCCCGCACGAGAGTGACCGACGGCGCGGAGGCCTCGATCGCGGCCTGGAGCTTCCGGAAGCCGGCCGATGTGAGGGCCACGTCCAGGCTCGCATCTCCTGACCCGAGGAATGGGAGCGGACGCGGGGAGATCGCGGCAAAGGCTTCCGGCAGTCGGAGCCGCTCGAATCGCGCCCGCCCCGTCGTGGCGAGAGTGTCGGCGGCGATGCTGAGCTCGAGCTGCAATGAATCAAACGCGTTCGACCCGGAGCGGAGATGGATCTCCAGCGCGCTTGGCGGCGCCCGCAGACGACCGTTCAGGTTGGTGATGATGAGGGAGGGGCGCTTGCCACTCCGGAGCTCGACCGAGCTGTCGCTGACGACCACGATCAAGCGGGGAGCCTGCGTGGCCAGCGAAGTCAGCAGAGCACGGAGCTGGCCCTCTACGGCGTCGATGTCGAGGGGCTGTTCCCCCTGTAGAGCCAGCGACAGAGCGACACCGGACAGCTCCACGCGAGAAGTGTCGAACTTCCTTCGCAGCAGACCGGCGACAGACGGACGGGCGGTGAGGGACTGGATCGTTCCCGTCACCTGCTTGCCGAAGCTCACGGAGATGCCCCGCATGGTCACCACCGGACGCGGAAACCACGTGAGGTCGATCTTGCTGATGGCCAGATCGGCATCGGTCTTGCTCGACACGAATGCTCGAATGCGCTCGCGAACGGCTTGACTGTCGAGCACACGAGGCAAGAGCAGGGCGGCAAGCAGAAGGAGGACGACCGCGAGGCCGATGAGGCCCGCCAGCCACGCGATGATGCGGCGGACCGTCATCTCCGCTCCGGGAGCGCCTGGACGGACAGACGGGCGGTCGACGGTCCCGAGCTCTTCACCGGCGGGGAATCCGGGAGAGAGTCGAGCGGCAATGACCAGTCGGGCGGCGGCATCATGTCTCTGGCGTTATCCATGCTGTGCGGGGCCTGTGTCACGCCGACCCAGGTCACGAACGGGCCGTGACGACAGCGACCCCATGGTACCGCGACTGAATCTACCGGCACCCGCGGCCAGATCGAAGAAGTCAGGCTCGAAGCTACGACCCCAGCTCCCGCCGATCTTCGTCGCTGGCCGCGCGGCGACTTTCTTCCCGGATGAGGCCGAGCACTTCCCGTTTGAGATCATTGAAGCGCGGAGAGGTGGTCGTCTCGAGCGTGCGAGGCCGGGGCAGGTCGACGGCCAGGCGCTTCTTGATGCGTCCCGGCCGCGCCGTCATGACACAGACCGTGTCCGCGAGCAGGAGCGCCTCCTCGACGTCGTGGGTGATGAAGAGGACGGTCTGATGCTGCCGCTCCCAGACGGAGAGCAAGAGCTCCTGCATGACGGAGCGTGTCTGGGCGTCCAGGCTGCCGAAGGGCTCGTCCATGAGGAGGAGCACGGGCTCCATGATCAGCACGCGCGCAATCCCCACGCGTTGCTTCATGCCGCCGGAGAGCTCGGCCGGGTAGTGCCGTTCGAAGCCGCGGAGGCCTACCTGCTCCAGCAGGGCCTCGACGCGTGGGCCGTACTGAGCGGCGGACACGCCGCAGGTCTTCGGCCCAAAGGTGATGTTGTCGAGGACGGTGAACCACGGAAAGAGCGCCGCCTCCTGGAACACCACGCTCCGTCTCGGATCGGGGCGGCTCACGGGTTCTCCCCGGAAGAGCACCTCGCCACGGGTCGGCCCATCGAAGCCCGCCACCATGTTGAGGAGGGTGGACTTGCCGCAGCCCGACGGGCCGAGGACGGCGGCGAACTCGTTGGGCGCCACGTCGAGGTCGATCGCGTCGAGCGCGACGAGCCGGCCCGTCCGGCCGTTGAACTCCTTGCTCACGCCGCGGAGGGCGACGACGGGCGCTGCGGTCACCGATGGGGCAGGCTCACGCATGCCGCTCGAGGACCCGCCACCGCAGCAGCACGCGGGAGAGGCGCACGATGATCTGGTCGGAGATGAACCCCAGGAGGCCGACGGAGAACATGGTGGCCACGCAGATGTCCATGCGCCCCACGTAGTATGCGTCCCAGAGGACGTACCCGAGGCCGGACTTCACGGCGATCATCTCGGCCACGATCACGGCCGTCCAGGCCACCCCGACGCCGAGCCGGAGACCCGTGAAGATCGAGGGCAAGGCGGAGGGCAGGACGATCTTCAACAAGACTGTCCGCTCCCCCGCGCCCAGCATGCGGGCCGCACGAAGGAGCAGGAGATTCGTATCGCGGACGCCGTGAGCGGTGTTGACCACGATGGGATAGAAGGCGCCGAGCCCGATCAGAAAGAGCGCGCTCGCATCGTAGATGCCGAAGACCGCGATGGCGAAGGGCAGCCAGGCCGTGATTGGAACGGGACGCAGCAGCTGGATGGAGGGGTCGACGAGTCGCGCCACGAGGCGATTCCAGCCCACGAACATTCCGAGCGGAATGGCCACGACAGCGGCGAGCACGAATCCTTCCAGCACACGCCGTCCCGAGTAGAGGACGTTGGCGACCCAGGTGCCGGAGTAGGGCGAGAGCGACTTGCCCGGTGCGCCGAAGATCCAGCGGCGCCACGACTCGAGCACCTGGGACGGCGCGGGAATGATCCCCTCCGCGACCCAGTGCTGAGTCACGGCAAGGTGCCACAGGGCGAGGAGGAGGAGAGGGAGGATCAGGAACCAGGGAATGCGCCGGTCGCCCACGCCCTGCCTCGCCGCTTACTTGTTCTGTCCGAGATCGACGGCGCTGCGCCCGGTGGCGCGGCTCAAAAACTCGTAGGTGTAGTACTGTCCGACCTCGCCGGACACGTCACGCGCGATGACGCCATTGTCGGAAAGGAACTTGGAGATGCGCCGGATCGACTCGAGCGGCAACGACACGTCGAAGCGCGTGTAGCGGATGGCCTCGGCGGTCACGGTCTCGGGCAGCCCCGCCTTCTCGGCGTAGATCTTGGCAAAGCGCTGCGGGTCGGCCTGGGCGATCTTCACCACGTCCACGTAGGCCGAGACGAACCGTTGCGCCGCCTCGCGTTGCTTCTCCATGAAGCCCCGGTTCACGGCGAGCACGGCGATGAGGCCGCCCACGGTCTTGGAGCTGTTGTGGGTGATCGTCGGATACTGCGCCCAGCCCTCCACGATGCCCTGGGCGCAGAAGGGGTGCCAGACCACGGCCAGATCGATTTCCTTGCCCTGCAGCGCCTTCAGATAGTTACCGCCGCCCCCCATGATGTTAACGATGCGGAGCTTGCCGTAGTCGAGCCCGTTCTCCTGGACCGTCGCCGCGAACTTGAGCCACGAGATGGATCCCGCCCCCACGCCGATCGACTTGGCGCCGATGCCCGCCCACTCCTTGATGTCATCCCCTTTTCGCACGAGCAGGCAGTCGTTGCCGGAGCCGATGCCGGCCACGCCGATCATCGACTTGGCGCCTTGACCGAGGCCAAGTGTGATGTCCTGCGGTCCGAAGGCGGCGATGTCGAGATCACCCGTGGCGAGGGCCGTGCGCTCGTCGGCGAAGCGCTGGAACAACACCTGCTCCACCTGCACGTTGTATTTCGCGGCCTCGGCGGGCAGGAGCCAGAGCGGGGAGAGCGCCGGCACATTGGCCATGCCCTGCTTCACCTTGACCGGGGCGGGCAGCGGCGTGCGTGTGGGATCGGACTGCGCGGCGGCCGGCGTCCAGGACTCAAAGAACGCCAGGAGCATGAGCAGCCAGAGCGTCGAGCCAGTGAGCCGAACGTTCATGCCGTGCCTCCCCGAGCTGAGTCGATCACCGATGGGTCCGTCGACCCGCGTGACGCATCGCCCTCTTCGTCCGCGCCGATGCTGCCAGAGGGCGTGGCCCAGGTCAATTGGAGGCGCCCCGTCTACGGGGTCTCCGCCGCCGCGCGTGAAGAGGTGGCGGCCATGCAGTAGGTCTGCGGGGGGCCGCGCCACACGTCGACGGGCATGGCGACGGCGGCGAGAAGGGGAGTGGGGGCGCTAGAGTTGCCCGTGCACCTCTTGAATGGCCTAGAAACAGGGCGAGCTGCGCTTCTCGCCCACACACCGGTTGAATTCAGCTCTCTTGGCCTCGTCGTTCCTCCTCTGCGCGAGGCTCTTCTCTGCCGCCTCTCTCATGTTCCGGGCGTTCTCCGCGTCTTCCAAATCTATTCTCGATGGACCGCTGGACCCGCCCGCGGGAGACAAGCCACCGGACGAGCCGCCCTGCATCGGGCCAGACACCGATACAAATGGGAGTGAGCCTGGTCGTTTCGCCTTGGCCCGGTACCGCTCCGGCACCATCCATTCCGATTGCGCATAGTGGGTGACACCTGCTTCGTCTACGTACTTCACTTGAGCCGACGTTGGCCCGGCCAGCGCCAATATCGACAGCAGAGCGAGAGCCATTCTCATGCGTGTCTCCTTCCTCCAACAGTGGCCCCGGCTTCCTGGATCGCTCGCTGAACGGCCCAGAGTCACGGTAGCGGCTTGCCCAGCAATCACCGGGCCATTCATGACGGGTCGAAAAATTGCTGGGTTGCGTTGCTACTCGGCGTGCGCGTCTGTCAGGAACGTCAGCCTTGCCCTCCCCGAATGACAATGTGGTGACACCTGCTACGAGGGAACCCCACGGGTAGCAGGGACTCCTGGAGCCGGGGCCGAGGTCGACCCGTCGGATCCGGGTATGTTCACGAGGTTCCTCACGACGCGCCGCTCACGGCGCCGCTCGTACTTGGGGGTGGCCATCTGGACGGCCGGACGATGTTCATCCGACCGGTCGGAGCGTCGCCTGACTCAGGCCGACGGAGTGGGCACTGGACGAGATGGCCAGGAACGCGCATCATACCGCTGCCGTCGGAGTCGGCTGCGGATAGCGCTCGGGTCGATCCTCACCGGTTCGGACAAAGAGGTCGATGGTCCGATCCGATCCTCCACGTAACCCAACTCCCGCCGCCTCTGCTGTATCGAGAGAGCTGAAAGGAGCAACATCATGGCGTCCACCGCCGTCGTCGAGACCGCGACGTCTCACCCTCTCGACCCGCTCGGCGCGGGCGAGATCGAACGCGCCTGGCAGATCGTGTGTGAGCAGCGGAATCTCGGTCTCCGCACGCGCGTGGTCTCGATCATGCTGCACGAGCCCACGAAGAAGGTCGTGCTCGCCCATCGCCCCGGTGACCCCGTCGAGCGATGCGCCTTCATCGTGCTCGTCGACAGGGAGGCGGGACACACGTACGAGGTGGTGGTCTCCTTGACAGAGAGCCGGGTGCTCTCCTGGGTGCACGTTCCCGGGGTGCAGCCAGCCATCGTGCTCGACGAGTTCGTCGAGTGCGAGGCCGCGGTGCGCGCGGACGCGCGCTGGCAGGCGGCGATGCGGAAGCGCGGGGTGACCGACTTCAGCCTGACCATGGTGGACGCGTGGTCGGCAGGCAATTTCGGCTTTCCTCAAGACGAGGGACGCCGGCTCGTCCGCGCGCTCACGTGGGTGCGCCGCGGGCCCGCCGACAACGGGTACGCTCGGCCCGTGGCCAACGTGGTGACGGTGGTGGACCTCAACGAGATGAAGGTGCTCTCGGTCGAGGATGGTGGCGTCGTGCCCCTGCCGCCCGAAGACGCCAACTACTCGCCCGCCGTCGCGGGAGAGCGGCCCGGCCTCAAGTCCCTCCACATCCACCAGCCCGAGGGCCCGAGCTTCGTGCTCTCCGGGCACGAGCTCGCGTGGCAGAAGTGGCGTCTCCGTATCGGCTTTACCCCCCGCGAGGGCCTGGTGATCCACACCGTCACCTACGAAGATCAAGGCCGCGAGCGCCCGATCCTCTACCGTGCCTCCGTCGCCGACATGGTGGTGCCCTACGGCGACCCGCGGCCGACGTATTTCCACCGCAACGCGTTCGACGTCGGCGAGTACGGCATGGGTACGCTCGCCAACGTCCTCGCGAACGGCTGCGACTGCCTCGGGGAGATCCGCTACCTCGATGCGGTGGTCAACGACAGCCAGGGCCGCGCCGTGACATTGCCGAACGCCGTCTGCATCCACGAGGAGGACGCGGGCATCCTCTGGAAGCACTTCGACTGGCGGCTAGGTACCACGGAAGTACGGCGCTCGCGCCGCCTCGTCGTGTCCTCCATCTCTACGGTGGGGAACTACGAGTACGGTTTCTACTGGTCCTTCTATCAGGACGGAGCGATCGAGCTGCAGGTGAAAATGACAGGGGTCATCTCGAACGGCGCCGAGCCTCCGGGAGCGAAGCCCATCTGGGGCGAGCTGGTCGCGCCCCAAGTCTACGGCCCCATCCACCAGCACTTCTTCAACGCGCGGATGGATATGATGGTCGATGGGCTCGACAACTCGGTCTACGAGGTGAACACCGTTGCCGATCCCCCGGGCCCCGACAACCCGCACCACAATGCGTTCCACACGGAGGCGACGCTCCTCGGATCGGAGGGGAAGGCGCAACGCCTCATCGATCCCCTGGTCGGCCGCTTCTGGAAGATCGTGAACCCCTCCGTGCGGAATCGCCTCGGCGAGCCCGTGGCCTACAAGCTGATGCCCGGCGAGAATGTGCGGCCCTTTGCCGGCCCCGACGCCGCCGTGACGAGGCGCGCAGCGTTCATGACCAAGCATCTGTGGGTGACCCGCCACGACCCGCGCGAGCGGTACGCCGCGGGTGACTACCCCAACCAGCATCCCGGCGGCGCCGGCCTGCCGAGCTACGTGGCGGACGACGCCCCGCTCGAGAACACCGACGTGGTCGTGTGGTACACGTTCGGTGCCCACCACGTGGTGCGCCCGGAGGACTGGCCGGTGATGCCCGTGACCCCGATCGGCTTCATGCTCAAGCCGTCGGGATTCTTCGACCGGAACCCCGCGCTCGACGTGCCCCGGCCCACGCCCCACGGCGCCTGCGCCACCGGCGAGTCGGCGTGTCATGCGCCGTGATCAACCGGCTCGTCATGGATCGGCTATGCCATGGCCTTCTGGTACGAGCTGATCGAGGCGGCGATGTCGCGGCGGCCCAGCCACTCGACGATCTCCGGGTCGTTACGGCGCTCGGGCAGTGCCTTGAGCATGTCGGCGACGTGAATCGCGTCGTGGCGTGTCCAGCCGAGCAGGAATTGGCCAAGCGGGAGATCTACTGCCCGTGACCACCCCAGAATGACGATGCGGAGGACATGAGATGCGAGCCCTGGTCCTCGAAGAGTTCGGTGCCCCGTTCGTAGCCCGGGAGGTGCCTACTCCGGACATTGCCGCTCACGAAGCGCTCGTCCGAGTGCGCAACGTGGGGATCTGCGGCACCGACATCAAGATCCGGGCTAACAAGATGGGGCTGGGAGTGATCCCGCTCATCATGGGTCACGAGATCGCGGGCGAAGTGGTGGAGGTGGGGCGCCAAGTGCCCGGGTTCACCGTGGGCGACCGGGTCATCGTGAACTTCTACGTCACCTGCGGCCGCTGCCCGTACTGCCGGGCGGGGCGAGACACGCTCTGCACCACGGTACGCCAGCACGGCTTCAGCATGGATGGGGGCTTCGCCGAATATCTCAAGACACCCGGGGTGAACCTGTGCAAGGTGCCGGACCACGTTCCCCTGGAGCAGGCCTGCATCCTCGGAGACGCCGTGGCCACCTCCTATCACGCCATTACCAAGCGCGCCCGGGTCGGTCCGGGCACCACGCTGGCCCTGATCGGGGTGGGCGGCGTGGGGCTGCATGCTCTCCAGATGGCGCGGATGGCCGGAGGCTGGGTCATCGCGGTGGATGTCAACGAGGCACGGCTCGAGCTCGCCAAGTCCCTCGGCGCGGACGCCGTGATCGACGCTCGCCGCGGCCCCTTCCACGAGACGGTGCGGCAGCTGACGGATGGCCAGGGGGTCGATGTGGTGATGGAGTTCGTGGCCAACCAGCACACGTTGCCCTCCAGCTACCAGAGCGTGAAACGCGCGGGGCGGTTGGTCTTCGTGGGCTACACGCCCCAGCTTCCCCTGTCCGTGATGCCGCACGAGCTCGTGCGCAACGAGCTGGAGATCGTCGGCTCGCGCGCGAACACCAAGCTGGAGCTCCAGGAGACCATGGACCTGGTGGCCCGCGGCCGGATCACTCCCATTGTCGATCGGCTCTTCCCTCTCGCCGAGGTCGAGTCGGCCTTCGACGCTCTCAGAGAAGGCCGGTCTCTTGGTCGCAACGTCCTCGTGATCGACTGATCGTCCTGTAGAGGTGCAATGAGGTTATTCTTTGCTGGTCGTGTCCGAGTCCGGCAGAATAGGTCGCGGCAAAGAGCCCCGCGGGCGGGGTGATCGACTCCGGACGGGTGGAATCCGGCCTGCCCTCGAGCTGGTCGGCGTCGGCTAGAAGCCGAGATCCATGTCCTCCATCACGCGTTCGGCCGTCGAGGCGATGGACGCTCGCGATCCCCTCTCGAGCTGCCGCGCGCGGTTCGCCCTGCCGTCCAACGTGGTCTATCTCGACGGCAATTCTCTGGGCGCGCTGCCCGTCACCACGTCCGCGCGGTTAGGCCAGGTGGTCGAGGCGTGGGGACGCGACCTCATCCGCAGCTGGAACGGCCACGACTGGATCGGCTGGCCGAAGCGGGTGGGCGATCGCATCGCGCCGCTGATCGGCGCGCGGGCGGGCGAGGTGATCGTGGCCGATTCGACCTCGGTCAACGTCTTCAAGCTGCTGAGCGCGGCGCTCGACCTCCAACGCGGCCGCTCCGTGATCCTCTCCGAGACCGACAACTTTCCCACGGACCTGTACGTCGCGCAGGGACTCATAGACGCGCTCGACAAGCGCGTCGAGCTGCGCACGGTGGACGCTCCGGCCCTGTCCGGCGCGCTCGGTCGTGACGTCGCCGTCATGATGCTCACCCACGTGAACTACCGGACCGGCGCGATGCACGACATGGCGGCCCTCACCGCCGCCGCCC
The DNA here is from genome assembly GCA_035311385.1 of Candidatus Methylomirabilota bacterium. Lineage (GTDB taxonomy): Bacteria > Methylomirabilota > Methylomirabilia > Rokubacteriales > CSP1-6 > AR37. The sequence continues at coordinate 20,660 of DATGCY010000312.1, read as the reverse complement.
ATGACGCCGGAGCCCTGGCTCTGTGGGATCTCTCGCACTCGGCCGGCGCCATGCCGCTGGCCTTGGACGAGGTAGGCGTCGATCTGGCCGTCGGCGGCGGCTACAAGTTCCTCAATGGCGGGCCGGGCGCGCCGGCCTATGTCTTCGTCGCCGAGCGCTGGCTCGAGCGCATCCGGCCCGCGCTGTCCGGCTGGATGGGCCACGCCCGCCCGTTCGACTTCGATACGACGTACGAGCCGGCCCCGGGCATCGAACGGCTCCTCGTCGGCACGCCGCCCGTGCTGTCGCTGGCCGCGCTCGACGCCGGTCTCGAGACATTCGAGGGGGTCGATCTCGAGCAGGTGCACGCCAAGTCCGTGGCGCTGGGGATGCTGTTCCGACGGCTGGTGGAGCAAGAGTGCGACGGGTTGGGACTTCAACTCGTCTCACCCCTCGATCCCGAGCGGTGCGGGAGCCAGGTCTGCTACGCGCATCCCGACGGCTACGCGATCATGCAGGGGCTGATCGCCAACGGCGTCATCGGTGACTTCCGGGCGCCGAACGTCCTGCGCTTCGGGTTCGCGCCGCTCTACGTGCGCTACGTCGACGTCTTCAACGCCGTCCTCGCGCTGCGGAGCGTGCTGAGTACGCGCGCGTGGGACGATCCGCGGTTCCGGACTCGCGGGCGGGTGACGTGAGCTCGGAAGCGGCGGCGACCGTGTGTCCCATCTGCGCCACCAGCTGCGACAGCTCCGGATGACCCCAGATCGACTCGACCGATTCGTAGCGGCCCACTTGCCAGCACGCGTCATCGATCATCCGGCCGCCCCACCCGTACTCGATCGCGAATTGCGAGGGGTTCGCCACGTAGAACGACACCATGTGATCGTTCATGTGCCGGCCGAGATCGATGACGATCGGCGTCCCCGCCTGCCGGGCGACGTCCCGGGCGGAACCCACGTCGTCGAGCGAGTTGCACTCGAGCATGAAGTGATTGATTCGCTTCGGGCCGTTGCCGCCGAACAGGGCGATCGAGTGGTGACGAGGGTTGCAATGCAGGAACACCGCCATGGGATGACCTAAGGGACCGGCGACGTCAGAGACGCGAAAGCCGAGCAGATCCATGTAGAACTTCGCGCTCGCGTCGAGGTCGGGTTGGTAGACGACGAGGTGCCCCAGGCCCATGGTGCCCGTTTTGAAACCGGTGATCGCCCGGGAAGGGTGAAACGGCCGCTGGTTGAGAGGCGGTCCGTAGTACACCTCGGTCCGGATACCGGCGGGATCATCGAACTGGATCAGGTCGACCACGCGGCGCTGATCCGCCTCGTCGCGCGTACCGCGCTTCACCCGCACGCCGGCGTCTTCCAGTCGCTGCGCGACCGCGTGCAGCGCGGCTGCGTCGGGCACCTCCCAGCCGATGACCTCGAGATCATCGGCCCCGTCGTTGCGGAGCTCGATGCGGTGGGAGTGCTCGTCCATCCGAAGGTACGTCGTGGAGTGGGTGTCGCCCGGCACGAGCTCCATGCCGAGCACGCTGGAGGCGAGCCCGCGCCAGGCCGCGAGGTCGCTGACCCCGAAAATGAGGTAGCCGAGTTGATTCACGCCCGTCATGACATACTCCTCCGTTGAGAAAACTGAGAATTCTACGAGCCCGACCTCGGCGAGCGTATCAGTCCAGTCGCCCCATGGCAACGGGCCAGGACCGAGACAGGAGCCCATGAACCCCGAGAAGGGCCCGGCGCATGAGCCCGCGTGATCCGATCGGGCTCGTCAGCCCGTCCGGGCTGACCGTTCGGGTGAACGCGAACGGCTCGATCCACCGCATCGACCATCGCGACGTGATCGTGAACGCCTACCTGGGCAACGAGATGGAGGGGGGCCCAGCCAATCTCTTCCTGCGTCGGCGCGGCGCGCGCATCGAATGGACGGCGCTCCTGGGCCCCGCCAGTCCGGGCGTCGTCCGGCTCGATGCCCACGGCTTCGAGGTGGCCGGCGAGTGGGAGGCGCTGCGCTTCCAGGTGTCGCTGCGGCTGGCGACGTCCGCCTCCGCTTGGTTCTGGCACGTCACGCTCGAGAACGCCGACCATCGCGAGGTGGCTATCGACCTGCTCTACGCGCAGGACTTGGGCCTCGCCGACTACGGCGGCGTGCGGCTCAACGAGTACTACATCAGCCAGTACGTCGACCACACGCCGCTGGTGCATCCCGGGCACGGCGTCATGATCGCCGCGCGACAGAATCTCTCGATCGGCGGCCGCCATCCGTGGGTGCTCGTCGGCTCGCTCACGAAGGCGTCGAGCTTCTGCACGGACGCGCTTCAGCTCCACGGTCTCGCCACGCGGGCGGGGGAGGCACCCGTCGCTCTCGAATCCGAGAGCCTGCCCGGCGTGCGCCGCCAGCACGAGCACTCACTGGCCGTGCTCCAGGACGCGCCGGTGCGGCTCGCTCCCGGCGGGCGCACCGCCTTGGGCTTCTTCGCATGGCTCGAGCCAGATCATCCGGGCCCCAGCGGGCCGGACGACCTGGTGTTCGCCGATCGTGCGCTGGCGCTCCCCGAAGCCGCCGCCCCACCGCCCTCTCCAAGCCCCGGCGTGGCGCCGGCGGCGACGCTGTTCAGCACGCGTCCGTTCCTCGCGGTCTCCGAGCTCGACGACGCGGAGCTGGCGGCATTCGGGGGCGAAGAGCGGCGCGCGGCCGAGCAGGAGGGCGATCGTCTGCTCTCTTTCTTCGCCGGCGCCGACACGCACGTGGTGTTGCCGGCCAAGGAGCGCGCCAGCCTGAGGCCCCACGGCCAAATTCTCCGCACCGGCGACCGCCTCGAACCCGAGGAAACGTCACTTACGACCACCGTGTGGATGGGGGGCGTGTTCCACTCGATGGTGACGCAGGGTCACGTCAGCATCAACCGGTTCCTCTCCACGACGCACTCCTATCTCGGACTCTTCCGCTCGCATGGGCAACGGATCTTCGTCGACGTGGACGGTGGCTGGCAGCTGCTCGGCCCGCCCTCGGCCTTCGCGATGACCCCGAGCGGAGCTCGCTGGCTCTACAAGCACGCGGGCGGCCTGCTCGAGGTTCGGAGCTGGGCGGCCGTCGATCGTCACGAGCTATGGGTGTCCGCGCGCGTGCTCGCCGGGCCGCCACGGCGATTCCTGATCTCGAACCACGTGGCGCTGAACGGCGACGACGGGGCGCCCGCGCGGCCGGCGCGGTGGGCGCGCGATGCGCGCGGGGTACGGGTCGCCACCGTGCCCGACACCGACGTCGGGCGGCGCTTTCCGGACGGCGGCTTCCGCATCGACACGGCGGACGGCACCGTCTTCGAGCAGGTAGGAGGTGACGAGCTGCTCTTCGCCGATGGCCGCTCGCGCGATCAGCCCTTTGTGGTGCTGATCACCTCCCCGAGCCCGACGTTGGGGTTGCGCATCACCGGCCAGCTCATGATGCCGGCGCCGATGGTCGCGCCGCGCGCGCCGGATGATCAGTACGTGGCCGACGATGCCGCCGCCCGCCGCTTCTGGCGATCGCTCAATGGCTCGCTCGACCTGAAGACGCCGGCCCCCACGGACATCACCCACCTCGATGCGATGCTGCCATGGCTCGTCCACGACGCGTGGATCCACCATCTCGCGCCGCGCGGGCTCGAGCAGTACTCGGGCGGAGGGTGGGGGACGCGCGATGTCTGTCAGGGGCCCGTCGAGCTGTGGCTCGCCCTGGGTCAGATCGAGCCGATTCGGGAGATCCTCCGACACGTGTTCCGCAACCAGAACCCCGACGGCGACTGGCCCCAGTGGTTCATGTTCTTCGAACGTGAGCGGGGCATCCGCGCCGGCGACTCGCATGCCGACATCGTCTTCTGGCCGTTGCTCGCCCTCGCCCAGTACCTGCTCGCCTCGGACGACGCCCCGCTGCTCGACGAGGAGCTGCCGTTCTTCCATCCCGACGGTGAGGCGAAGGCCGAGCGCGGTTCCATCGTCGCGCACGTCGAGCGCGCCCTCGCGCTGGTCGCCGGGCGTCTCGTACCGGGGACACGGCTCATTGCCTATGGCCACGGGGACTGGAACGACTCGCTCCAGCCGGTGGACCAGGCCTTGGCCGCACGGCTGTGCAGTGCCTGGACTGTCACCCTGCACTACCAGACGCTCGCGAGCCTGGCCGAGGCGTTGCGCCATGTGGGCCGCCGCGCGCTCGCCGCCACGGTCGGCGCCGCGCTCGAAGGCGTCCACGCCGACTTCCAGCGATTGCTCATCGTCGACGGTGTCGTCATGGGACTCGCGCACTTCCGCGACGACGGCCGCATCGACCCGTGGCTGCATCCCGACGACGGCAAGACCGGCATCCATCAAAGCCTGCTGCCGATGGTCCACGGGATCCTCGCCCATCTCTTCACGCGCGAGCAGGCCCTGCGACACGTCGCGGAGATCCATCGCCGTTTGCTCGCTGCCGACGGCGCCCGGCTTTTCGATCGACCGCTGCCGTACCATGGCGGCCTGCAACGGCGCTTTCAACGTGCGGAGTCGAGCCCGTTCTTCGGCCGCGAAATCGGCCTGCTCTACACGCACGCTCACCTGCGGTATGCGGAGGCGATGGCGCATCTCGGCGACGCCGACGCTTTCTTCCAGGCGCTTCGCCAGGCGAACCCGGTGGGGCTACGCGAAGCGGTGCCCAGCGCGCGCTTGCGCCAGGCCAATTGCTACACGTCGAGCTCGGACGCGGAGTTCGCAGATCGTTACGACGCCTCCGCGCGCTACGACGCGGTGCGGACGGGGGCCGTGGGCGTGGAGGGCGGCTGGCGTGTCTACTCGAGCGGCGCGGGCATCACCGTGCGGCTCGTGCGCGAGCGCCTTCTCGGCCTGCGCCGACGCCGCTCCTCGATCGGCATCGACCCCGTGCTCCCGCGTGCCCTCGATGGGCTCACCGCGCGTGTCGAGATCGCCGGTCGCCCCGTCGAGCTCCGCTACCGGGTGGGCCCGCGCGGGCACGGACCGCAGTCGCTCTCGTGCAACGGCGCTCCTCTGCCGTTCGCGCGCGAGCCGAACCCCTATCGCGAGGGCGGTGCCGTAGTCTCCATCGACACGCTCCGCCAACAGCTGCGTGACGGCGCCAACCAGCTACTCGTCACGCTTCCCTGAACGTCCCGTGCCCGTGGAAATTCTCGACGACTTCCGCGACGTCTCCGGCTGGAGCGCCGTCGTCTCCGGGCAGGCTCAGCTGGCGCTCCATCGCGATACCGGACCCGGGGGCGGCGCGCTCCGACTCGACTATGACTTCAAGGGCAGGGGTGGCTTCGTCGTTGCCCGCAAGCTCTTCGCCCACCGGATGCCGGAGTCCTGGGCGATCGACGTGCAGATTCGCGGCGCGGCGCCCGCGAACAAGCTCGAGATCAAGCTCCTCGATCCCAACGGCCGGGACGTCTGGTGGTGGCACCGCGACGCCTTTGAGTTTCCGGACGGGTGGCAGCCGCTCCACATCCGGAGCTCGGAGGTCTCGTTCGCTTGGGGACCGGCGGGTGGCGGCGCCATGAGCGCGCTCGGCGCGATCGAGATCGCCATCGCCGCCGGACCCGGCGGCCGCGGCACGGTCTCGTTCGCCGACCTGCGATTCGAGGATCGCTCGCTGAGTGGTCCGCCGCGCGTGGAGGCGTCGAGCGCCGCGCCTGGTCACGAGCCAGCCCGGGTCATCGAAGCGTCGCCGGCCTCGGGCTGGCGGAGCGCGTCCGCCGCGACACCGCAGTGGATCGCCCTCGACTTCGGCCGCGAGCACGAGTACGGCGGGCTCGTCATCGACTGGGAGCCCCAGCGCGAGGCGCGCGTCTTCGATGTGCAGGGCTCCGCCGACGGGGCACGCTGGACGAACCTCTGGTCAGCCCGCCAGGCCGAGGGCGAGCGCAGCTACGTCTACGTGGCAGGCGGGGCCCGGTCGCGCTACCTGCGCCTGCAGCTGCGGGAAGCGGCTACGGGCGCGGATGCCTTCGGCATCCGCAGGCTCGACGTGTGCCCTTTCAGCTTCGGGCGCTCGCTGGCTGACTTCTTCCACGCCGTCGCCGCGGCCGAGCCACGCGGTCACTCTCCACGCTGGCTGCACCGCGAACAGTCGTACTGGACGCCGGTCGGCGTGGCCGGCGCCTCGAGCGCGGCCCTGCTCAACGAGGACGGCATGGTCGAGCCCGATCAGGGCTCGTGCTCGCTCGAGCCGTTCCTCTACACCGACGGTACGCTGGCCACGTGGGCGGACGTCGACCTCACGATCTCGCTGGCCCAGGACTACTTGCCGATCCCCTCGTCGACGTGGCGCCATCGCAACCTTGTCCTCACCATCACGGCGTTCGCCGGCGTAGACGTCGATGGTCCCGCCGCCCGCATCTGCTACCGCGTGGAGAATCACGACACCACACCCCGGCGCGTGCGGCTCTACGTCGCGCTGCGACCCTTCCAGGTGACGCCTCCGTGGCAGTCGTTCGGGGGGCTCGGCGGACCCGCCTCCGTGCGCTCACTCGCTTGGCGCGACGGCAGGGTCGTGGTGAACGGGCGCCTGCGCATCGTGCCGCTCACCAGCCCGTCCGGTTTCGGCGCGGCGGCGTTCGAGCAGGGAGGCGCGCTGCGCCATCTGACCCACGGCGAGCTACCGCCGCGGACGGAAATCGAGGACGCGTTCGGCTACGCCTCCGGCGCGCTGGCGTGGGATCTCGAGCTTCCGCCCGGCGGCGCGGAGGAGGTCCGCGTCGCCGTGCCCTTCGCTGATCGTCCGCCGCTCGGGCCGGTCGCTCTTGGCGAGACGCGTGAGGCGCCCATGGCCACGCTGAACGACGTTGCCCACTATTGGGTGCGCAAGCTCGGCGCGGTGGGTGTTCGCCTGCCTCCGAGCGCGGCCGCGTGCGTACATGCGACGCGCACGGCAACCGCACATATCCTGATCAACCGCGATGGCCCGGCGCTCCAGCCCGGCCCGCGTCGTTACACGAGGTCGTGGATCCGCGATGGTGCCACGATGTCGGCCGCGCTCCTCCGGATGGGCTGCGCCGAGGAGGTGCGCGACTTCCTGGAATGGTATGCGCCGCATCAGGCCGCCGATGGCAACGTGCCGTGCGTGGTCGACCGTTCGGGCATCGACTGGCTGCCCGAGCACGACAGTCACAGCCAGCTCATCTTCACGCTGGCCGAGTACTTCCGCCTCACGGGCGATCGCGAGGTCGCCGCGCACCAGTGGCCGGCCGCTCGGCGCGCTGTCTCGTATCTGGAGGGCCTGCGCGCCCAGCGCCTGGGGCCAGCGTTTCGGGAGCCCGATCAGCGCGCGTGCTTCGGTATCCTGCCGGAGTCGGCAAGCCACGAAGGGTACCTCGCACAGCCGGTGCACGCGTACTGGGATGACTTCTGGGCGCTGCGCGGGCTCGGCGACGCGGTGGAGCTGGCGCGTGCGCTCGGCAACAGCGCCGACGCCGAGCGCATCGAGGCGCTGCGCCAGGCGCTCTCCCGGAGCCTCTACGAGTCGATCGAGACGACGATCGCCTCCCGCGGGCTGTCCTATATCCCCGGCTCGGTGGAGTGGGCCGACTTCGATCCTGCCGCGACCGCCACCGCGATCACCACGACGGACGCGCCGCAGCGGCTCCCGGCGGCCGCCCTCGCCTGGACCTTCGACGAGTATCTGCGCGGCCTCCGCCGGCGACGCCGCGGCGAGATCGACTGGAACAACTACTCCGCGTACGAGCTTCGCATCCTCGGCGCTCTGATTCAGCTCGGCCGTCGCGAGGACGCGCACGAGGTGCTCGCCTTTTTCCTCGGCGATCGCCGGCCGCCGGCCTGGAACGAGTGGCCCGAGATCTCGTGGCGCAACCCGCGCAGCCCCGGGCACCTGGGCGACCTGCCGCACGCCTGGATCGGCGCGGAGTTCGTGCTCGCGATGCTCAGCCTGTTCGCCTATGAGCGGTCGGCCGATCACGCGCTGGTCCTGGCGGCCGGCATTTCCCACGCATGGCTGGACGGCGGCGACGTCGGCATCGATGATCTTCCGACTTGGTGGGGCCGGCTTCGCTACACGCTGCGGCGACGCGGCGAAGCCGCCATTGAGCTCGACCTCGCGCCGGGGCTTCACCCGCCTCCCGGCGGCATCGTGATCCGCCCGCCACTTTCACGCCCGCTGGTCGCCGTCGAGGTGGAGGGCGACGCGACCCGGGACTTCGATGCCGAGAGCGTCACCCTCCGGCACTCACCGGCACGCGTCGTGATGCGGTTCTGACTCGCCGCTACTTCGTGCCCGAGCGGCGCGCCCGCTCGGCCGCCTCACGCTCTCGCTGTTGGGCATCCCTCTCGCGCGCGGCCTGCTCCCGCTGCCAGCGGGCCTGGAGACGATCGGCGGCCTCGTTCACGGCCCCCTCGATCCGCGCGGCCTTCTCGAGCGCGTCCACGGCAGGCGCGGTCGCGGTCGCCCCGGCCGCCCTTGTCAGATTCGCGTTGATGCTCTCGACGTTCTTCTGAGCGTCGGCCATTGCCTCGCGGAGTCGTTTGCGCTCGGGGCCCTCCGCGCCCCAATCGCTCAGCGCAGCGTCCAGGTACTTGCTCGACTCCTTCGACAGGTCGGCCATGGCGCTCGGGTCATTCGTCGCCTTGTCGGCGGCGTCGGCCAGGACCTTTCCCATCCTGTCGCCCTTGAGCGAATTGCGGAGCGCGGCGACCTTGTCTTGTGTGATCTTCTCCGCGCGCCGCTGCGGGTCGGCGATGCCGCGTTCCCTCGCCTCGATCTCCTGGATCCGCTTCTCGTTGGTCTTGAGCGCGCTCTCGTAGTTGCTGCGGATCGCATCCAGCTCGTCGGACACGGCATCGGAGAGGCCGACCAGCGGCAGCACAAGGCTTCCCGCCAAGATGAGGAGACCACATCGCACGCGCTCGCCCGGACGCATCACGGCCTCAGTGGATGTTCTGGATCTTGTTCTGAATGGTATCGAGCCGACCGGCCAGCTCCTTGAGCTGGCCCGACAGCCCCTCGGAGAGCTGGCGCAGGGTCTCGTCGAGCTTCGCCGAGCTCGCGGTGAGCTCCTGGGTGGCCGTGGTCATCCGCCGGATCCCGGCCGCGTTCTCTTGAGCGACCTCCTGGTTGAGCCAGCCGAGCTGCGCCGTCTGCAGCATGAACTTGCGGACCGACGCCAGATCTTCGGCGAGCGCGCGCACATCGGCCGCGGCCTTGCCCGTGTCCTGCTTCGTCGTGGCGAGCTCACGCTGCAGCACGTCCAGCTTCTCCTCGAGTCGCCTCAGCTCGATCGAGAGGGAGGCCACGGACGTCCGCTGCATCTGTTGCTGCTGCAGCGAGCTCAGGGTGACGGCCTCGGGCGCCTTGGGAATGTCGGCCCGATAGACGAACGTCACCACGGGCGGTACCGATGCTGAGTTCGTCTCGCCCTCCGGTGAGGTGACGTGCTGGGCCCACGCATCGGCAGGGCTATCGCCGGGCAAGGCGACGAGATGCCCGTCCTTCGTGTCGAGGAAGGCCAGCGCCCCTACCTTGCCCGACTGGCGTATCGCGGCCTGGATGGCGTCGCTGCGCGTGGCCAGCGACCGCTCCCGGTCCTTGATCGCGTCCGCCTGGGTGGCCGGTACCAGAGAGTGGTCGGTGGCGCAGCCGGTCACGAAGAGCAGCGCGCTGATCACGCAAATACCCGAAAGGACGGTCCGGGCGGCTCTCCTCCGAGTGCGTCCGAGCGTCGCGTCCCGTAAAATCAACACGTGAGGGCTCTCCATGGCTCATTATTACAGAATGGCTCGTGCGCAGGCGCGCGATGACTCGCCGCGAAGCTGCGACAAGGTCCGCCTGACGCTGCGCCGTCGTCGCCCCGGCGACCGCCGCTCATTGTCGTCGATGGCGGCCACCATGGAGTGCCCGCCAGGGCATCGTGGATAGATACCCGGACAAGTCCTCGAGGCCCGCCCTGTGGCGAACGCTTCCGCGGGCCTGGCGCATGATCAGGCCGTATTGGACCTCCGAGGACCGATGGGCGGCCATCGCGCTATTGCTCGGGGTCGTCCTTCTGACGCTCGGTATGGTCTACCTCACCGTGCTCCTGAATAAGTGGAACAACACCTTCTACACCGCGCTCCAGGACAAGAACATGGTCGCCTTCCGCGGCCAGCTCTTCCGCGTGACGTATTTGATCACGATCTTCATCTTCCTCGCGGTGTACCAAGTCTATCTGAACCAGATGCTCGAGATCCGGTGGCGCCGCTGGCTGACCGATCGGTACCTCGGCGCCTGGCTGTCCGATGGCGCGTACTATCGCATGCAACTGCAGGACGGCGAGGCAGATAACCCCGACCAGCGCATCGCGGAAGACGTGCAGCTGCTCGCCTCCCACACCCTCGGTCTCTTCACGGGCGGCCTGCGGGCGGTCGTCACCCTGGTGACCTTCGTCGCGATCCTCTGGGGGCTGTCAGGATCGTTCTCCTTCACCGTCGCCGGCCACGTCCTGCGGCTGCCGGGGTACATGGTCTGGGTCGCCGTCCTCTACGCGATGTTCGGCACGTGGGTGACCGACTGGCTTGGCCGCCCCCTGGTTCGGCTGAACTACGATCGCCAGCGATACGAAGCCGACTTCCGCTTCAGCCTCGTTCGTTTCCGGGAGAACACCGAGGGCGTGGCCCTCTACCACGGCGAGGCCGACGAGTTCCGGGGGTTTCGTGCCCGGTTCGAAAGCGTCGTGCGCAACTGGTGGGGCATCATGGTCCGCCAGAAGCGCATGACGTATTTCACGTCCGGCTACGGGCTCGGCGCTTGGATCGTTCCCTCGATCGTGGCGGCGCCCCGCTACTTCCGCGGCGAGCTCGGGCTCGGCGGGCTCATGCAGACGGCCCAGGCCTTCCAGCAGGTGCAGGACGCCCTGAGCTTCTTCGTGCAGTCCTACAAGGAGATCGCGGCGTGGTGCGCCGTGATCGAACGACTTGCCGGGTTCGAGCGCCATCTCGAGGCAGTGCACCAACAGGCGGCCACCGGCCTGCGGCGCGTCGACGGGCGCCCCGGACAGCTGAGCCTGGCCAACGTCGATCTCTATCGGCCCGGCGGCCAGCCCCTCATCGCGAACATCAACTTCTCGATGAAGCGTGGCGACTCGGTCCTCCTCACCGGCGCGTCGGGCTCCGGCAAGAGCACGCTCATTCGGGCCATCGCCGGCATCTGGCCTTTCGGGCGCGGCGAGATCCGCGTCGCGCGTGACGCGAGAATTCTGTTTCTGCCCCAGCGGCCGTACCTCCCGATCGGCAAGCTCCGTGACGTGGTCAGCTATCCGATGCCGGCCGATGGTGTGGCCGACGGCACGCTGCGCGAGGCGCTCGAGGCGGTGGGGCTGCCGCAGTTCGCGGGGCGGCTCGACGAGGAGGCGCACTGGCAGCTTCAGCTCTCGCCCGGGGAGCAACAGCGCATCGCCTTCGCCCGGGCCCTGGTGCAGAAGCCCGACTGGCTCTTTCTCGACGAGGCCACGTCGGCGGTGGACGAGTCGACGGAGTCGCGCCTCTACGCCCTGATTCGCGAGCGGCTTCCCGAAACGACGGTGTTCAGCATCGGCCATCGCGCAACGCTACGGCCCTTCCACACGCGCCGGCTCATGGTGCAGCCGACGGGAAGCACCGCCGCCTCCGTGGTGGAGCTGCCCGCCACCCGCGACATCACGTCGGAGTACGACGAGCTCATGCGCGACAATCGAGAGCACGGGATCCCCGAACGATGATGGTGCGTCCGATCGGTCTCGTGTTCATGCTGTGCGCCCTGACCGGCTTTACTCCCGTTCCGTACGGATCGAAGATCCTGTTTGCCGGTGGTACCGACGTGCCGCGACCGGTGCAGGAGCGGGCCTGGCGGGTGATCGAGACTCATTGCAACTACCAGCGGTACGAGCTCGAGCAACGCTCGTTCTGGGCCTACGATACGCACGCGACGAAGATCGACGGGGCCGTCGCCTACTCGATCAAGATCATCTCGGAGCTCGCGTGGCGGAAGAGTGAGCCTCCGTCGTTTATCGAGATGACGATCGTGGGCGACGATGGCATGCGGCTCACCGCGCTGAAGTCGACGTTCGTCGGCTGTGCCGCCTAGCTCCGCGCCGTCCGACCGCCGATACTCAGGTCAGACGATTCAGTCGAAAGCCCTTCGGGCGGCGAGCTATCGCTCGATGTCTCGGTCAGAACTTCGTGGCCCTTGTTGAGATGCGCCCCAGAGCAGCCACCAGGTCCCCCTCTGGCCATGGCGCGCCGGGCACCGCGCCGCCGATCCACTAGGGGGAGGCCAGTCCCTCTGCGCCGCCGCGCGCGGCCCTATCGGCAGCGAGCGTCTTCAGGGAGTCCTGCTCGAGCGCGAGCACGTGCTTGGCGATGACCCGATAGGTCCATTGGCCGGGAGCAGTCTCGGCATTGAACTGCTCGTCGGTGAGTCCAACCAATGACCCGACGAGCCGCGCGCGCTCCGCCAGCCACTCGGCGATCAGCCGCTGCATCGGGGACGCGGTGATCCGGGACTCATAGCGTCCTTCGAGCACCTGGCCCGTGTGGATCTTTTCGTGATCGATGTCGTTGGTGATCAGCGTCCAGAGATCCTTGCCCTGGGCGCACGCGTGCGACGAAGACAGGGGGAGCTCTCGGTCAGACGCTTCGAGCAATGCATCGATCGTCGCGATCGTCTGCTCGAGCAATTCGCGCACTGCTCCACGCACGGTCGCTGCCATGGAAGCCTCCCATACGTGGCCGCCGCGCTCCCACAAGGACCATTCCCCGCAGATGTCAGAGCGAGCGAGGACCGATCACTGCTCGAGCGTGAGTCGAATGCCCGAGGCGGCCAGCTTGAACTTGACGCCACCGTTCGAGGTGGTCATCTCCACCACCACGCCGTTTTGGTTCTTCATGACTACCGCTTCGCCGCCGCCGAACACCGTCCATCCCGCGCCTCCGGCGATGTAGGTGCCGGAGAAGTCCTCGAGCTTCTTAAGGGCCACCACGGTGCCCTTCGCGGTGCCCCACGTAAAGCCCGCTTCACCGAGCGACAGTCCCCAGATCTTGACGGGGTATCTCCGTCCCAGATAGGTCAATGTCCCCGAGCCCCAGCTGAATCCGATCCCAGCGGCCACGGAACCCTGCGACAGCTCCAGCGTGGCCGCGGGCATCCAGTCCTGTGCTGCGGCCGGGCCGATTATCGAGAGCAGACCTCCCAGCACCAGCGCGATCAGCAGCTGACGCATGATCATCTCCTCCTTCTCCTCGGATCACCCCCACGACCTCTCTGACCCGGGCAATCTGACGTGTTTCCCATCGATCGTCAACTCCGATTCTTCTTCCAGGCTCTCTGCGAGTTCCGCGAGCGCCACCGGGACGGGCGTGGCATCCCCTTGACGAGACGCTTACGCTGTGAATAGTCGAGGGTCTACGGCGAGTGCTGCCGCCCCTTGGATGTCGCGCCCATGGCTTCCGTGGTGGAGATGCTGCTCACGCGAAGGGCATTACTGGCAATTCTGCTGCTGCTCGTCGCTCCGGTGGCGCAAGCTCAGTCCCCACCCTCTGGACTATCCGCGGCCCCCGGAGGCGAAGCGGAGCGGGGAGCGTTTCCGCCGTCGGCGGTGACGATGCAGGACAAGCTCGACTGGCTCACGCTCGAAGCCGACGCGGCGACGCAGGCCGCCGAGGCGGAAGCCGACAAGCCGCTCGCCCAGCAACGCGCCGCCCGCTATCGCACGGTGCTCGAGCGAGGCAGGCAGCTTACCCGGCTCATCAACACGCTCGATGGCAGATTCCCGAGGCTCGAGGCCCAGGTGAACGACATGATGAGCGCGGCGGCGGCAGGCCTGGAACGGATCGCCAACGGTAAATTGAAGATCGGGATGAGCACCGACCAAGTCCTCGCGATCCGCGGCGAGCCCTCGAGCATTTCGGAGGCGACAACGAGCGGCGGAGTACGACAGCAATGGCGGTACGGTCCGACCGTGCTCGTATTCGAAAACGGAACACTCCTCGAGATCCACCAGACGTTGAAGGATGAATAGGCATTCTGAGAATGTCTTTCCCGATGTCGGGCAGAACGCCGGGCGCCTCTGCGTCGGCCTTTTTAGCCGCGCCATTCACCTAGTCGTGCGAAAATTCCGGAGCGGGATTCGCCCTCTATGAGCGTCCCTATTCTCCACGACCCCAGAGCCCTGCGTACGATCGTTCTGGTGGTCTTGCTCCTCGTGACCGCCTCCGCGGGGGCAGCGGCGCAGGAGGTGAAGCTCCCCATGGCTCGTTCGGCCGACGAAGCGCCTGCCGGCGACGCGCAGGTCGAGCGGGAGACCGCGAGCGCGCGTGCGCCGGACCTCGATCCATTCGTCCGGGAGCTCCAGGAGCGTACCTTCCGATTCTTCTGGGAGACGGCCAATTCCGAGAACGGCCTGATTCCAGATCGGTATCCGACCTCGTCATACTCCAGCATCGCCGCGGTCGGGTTCGGCCTCACCACCTATGCGATCGGCGTCGAGCGCGGCTACATCACCCGCGCGCAGGCACAGCAGCGCGTCCTCGCGACGCTGCGATTTCTCGCCAGGGCGCCGCAGAATGGCAACGCGCGAGGAGCCGCCGGTTACCGCGGCTTCTTCTATCACTTTCTCGATATGAAGACGGGCGAGCGCTTCAAGGACAGCGAGCTCTCGACGGTCGACACGGCGATCCTGCTCGCCGGCGCGCTGTTCTGCCAGTCGTACTTCGCCGGGCCGGCCCCGGAGGACGTGGAGATTCGTGCTCTCGCGGAGGAGATCTACCGGCGCGCGGACTGGCAGTGGGCACAGCGCCAGGGCCCCGCCATCAGTCTGGGGTGGTCACCGGAAGAAGGCTTCTTGAGGTACGACTGGCGAGGGTACAACGAGGCCATGCTCGTGTATCTCCTGGCCCTCGGCTCTCCCACCTTTCCCGTGGGGCCGGACGCATGGACGGAGTGGACGAGCACGTACGACGCGCAGTGGGGCACGGTCTTCGGTCAGGAGCTCCTGACCTGTCCGGCGATGTTCGGCCACCAGTACACGCACGTATGGACGGATCTGCGCGACATCCGTGATGCCTATATGAAGCGGCGCGGCCTCGATTACTTCGAGAACAGCCGGCGCGCGGTCTACGCGCAGCGGGCCTACGCCATTGCCAACCCACGTGGCTGCCGCGACTACGGCGCGACGGTCTGGGGGATCACGGCGAGCGACGGACCGGCAGACGTCGAGATCGTGAACGCCAGTGGGCGCCGGCTGTTTCGTACGTACAGCGCGCGGGGCATCGACGCCACCGGCAGGTCCGACGACTGCACCCTGGCCCCCACCGCCGTCGTCGCGTCCATGCCGTTCGCTCCCGAGCTGGTCATTCCGGCCACGCTGGAGATGCATCGCCGGTACGGCCAGTACATCTACTCGACGTACGGCTTTCTGGACTCGTTCAACCGGACTTTCCTCTTCGATGTCCCGGTCCGGCACGGGCGGCACATTCCCGGATTTGGTTGGGTCGCCGGTGACTACCTCGGCATCGCTCAGGGAGCGATGCTCACCATGATCGAGAACTACCGAAGTGCGCTGATCTGGCGCGTGATGCGCACGAACCCGTACCTTCGTCGCGGCCTCGAGCAGGCCGGCTTCTCGGGTGGTTGGCTCGGCGGCCCGCGCTCCTGATTCGCGGGCTGCTCTGCCGCGGGTCGCCGTCCTCTGTCTCTTCGCATCGCTCTCGGTTGCCGCGCTTGCCGCAGGCTGCGGCTCCTCGTCCTCCCGCGAGATCGTGCTGCGCTTCTGGGCCATGGGTCGCGAGGGCGAGGTGGTGGCGCAGCTGCTCCCCGAGTTCGAGAAGAGCCATCCCGGCATCCGCGTCAAGGTCCAGCAGCTGCCGTGGACAGCGGCCCACGAAAAGCTGCTCACCGCCTTCGCCGGAGACGTCACTCCCGACCTGTGCCAGCTCGGAAACACCTGGATCCCCGAATTCGTCGCGCTGAACGCGCTCGAGCCGCTCGACCGCTATGCGGCCGCCTCGCCGGTCGTCCATGCGGCCGACTACTTCGCGGGAATCTGGGACACGAACCGGGTCGACGGCAGGCTTTATGGCGTGCCCTGGTACGTGGACACACGGCTCGTGTTCTACCGTCGAGACCTGCTGCAGCAGGCCGGGTTCTCCGCCCCGCCCCGGTCCTGGGCGGAGTGGGAGCAGATGCTGGCCGCGGTGGCCAAACGCGCCGATCCGGATCGCTTCGCCATCTTGTTGCCCCTCAACGAGGGGGAGCCGCTTCTCGCGCTCGCCTTGCAGCAGGATGAGCCCCTCCTGCGCGCGAACGGGCGCTGGGGCAACTTCGAGCAGGCGGGCTTCCGCCGGGCCCTGGCGTTCTATCTGGAGATGTTCCAGCGGGGCTGGGCGCCGTCGCTTGGCAGTGCGGCCATTGCCAACGTGTGGTACGAGTTCGGTCGTGGTCGATTCGTCTTCTACGTCTCGGGCCCCTGGAACATCGGTGAGTTGCGACGCCGCTTGCCGCCCGAGCAGCAGGACCGCTGGATGACCGCCCCCTTGCCCGGGCCGAACGGACCCGGTGCGTCGATCGCGGGCGGTTCGAGCCTCGTGGTGTTCCGCGCCTCTCCTCACCCGGCGGCGGCGTGGCGACTGATCGAGTTCCTCTCGCAGCCGAGTGTGCAGCGCCGGTTCCACGCCCTCACCGGCGATCTGCCGCCTCGACGCGCCACGTGGGCAGATCCGGAACTGGCCGCCGACATCCCCGCGCGCGCCTTCCGCGAGCAGCTCGAGCGAGTCAAGGCCGCCCCCAAGGTGCCGGAGTGGGAGCGCATCGCAACGGAGATGCGCCTCGTGACCGAGCAGGCCGTGCACGGCCAGCTGTCGGTGGACCAGGCGGCCCGAGAGCTCGATGCGCGGGCGGATCGGATCCTCGAAAAGCGCCGTTGGCTCCTCGCCCGCCGAGGCGCCGATTGAGAAGCGGCGCGGCGTGGTGGTTCGTGACCCCCGCGCTCCTGGTCATCGCCGTGTTCTTCTTCCTGCCCGTGCTCGCGGCGTTGGCCCTGAGCCTCACCGATTTCGATATCTACGCCCTCGCCGACCGCGGCAATCTGCGCATCGTCGGGCTACGCAACTACGCGCAGCTGCTCCACACGCCGCTCTTCTGGCAGGCCTTCGGGAACACGCTCTACTTCGTGGTCGTGGGCGTGCCCTTGTCGATCGCCGTCTCGTTCGGGACCGCCCTGCTCTTGCACTCGCGGCTGGTCAAGTTCCCGAGCGTCTTCCGCACGGCCCTCTTCGCGCCCGTCGTCACGACCCTGGTGGCGGTCGCCGTGATCTGGCGCTACCTGTTCCACCCGCACTACGGATGGCTCAACTACGCGCTCGGTCGCCTCGGCCTTCCCGCGATCGACTGGCTCGGGGACCCCCGCTGGGCGATGCCCGCGATCATCGTCTTCGCGGTGTGGAAGAATTTCGGCTACAACATGATCATTCTCCTGGCCGGGCTGCAGAGCATCCCGGATCAGCTCTACGAGGCGGCGCGCATCGACGGCGCGTCGATGGGGCGACAGTTCCGGTATGTCACGCTGCCCCTGCTCGCCCCAATCGTCACCATGGTGAGCATCCTCACCATCGCCGGCTATTTCCAGCTCTTCGCCGAGCCCTATGTGATGACGCAAGGAGGGCCGCTGCAGAGCACGGTGAGCGTGCTCTACTTCATGTACGAGGAAGGCTTCAAGTGGTGGAACCTCGGCTCGGCCTCGGCCGTTGCCTTCGTGCTGTTCCTGTTCATCTTCGGCGTGACGGCCCTCCAGCTGTGGCTCGCGCGCTGGCAGTCGGCGGCATGACGCGCCCGGTGGCCGGCGTGCTGGTCAACGCCCTCTTGCTCGGGGGGGCGACGATGACGGTGTGGCCGCTCCTGTGGATGGTCTCGGTCTCGTTGATGTCGCCCGGCGAGGCCAGCACGTTTCCGCCTCCGCTGCTGCCCGTCCGGCCCACCGTGGCGAACTACCGGGAGCTCTTCGCCCACGCCGGGATGGGGCGATATCTGCTCAACAGCACAGTGCTCACGATTACGGTGACCGTCGTGTCGGTGTCGCTCAACGTGGCGGCCGGGTATGCCTTCGCCAAGCTCCGCTTCGCCGCTCGCGACCGCATCTTCAAGGTGCTCCTCGGCGCCCTCGTGATCCCCGCGCAGGTCGCGATGGTGCCGCTGTTCCTCATGCTCAAGCATCTCGGGCTCGTGAACACGTACGGCGGGGTGATCGTCCCCGCCATGGCCAGCATCTTCGGCATATTCCTGGTGCGCCAGTATGCGCTGTCCGTTCCGGACGACCTGCTGGAGGCGGCCCGTCTCGACGGCGCCAACGAGCTCCGGATCTTCCGCTCGGTCATCGTGCCGGTGCTGAGGCCGATCGTGGTGACCTTGGCGCTGTTCACGTCGCTGGGCACGTGGAACGACTTCATGTGGCCGCTCATCGTCTTGAGCGACAGCGAGCGCTACACGCTACCGGTCGCGCTCGCGAGCCTGTCACGCGAGCACGTGCAAGACAACGAGCTGATGATGGCGGGCGCCGTCCTCACGACGCTCCCGGTGCTCCTGGTGTTCCTGGCCCTCCAGCGCTACTACGTTCAAGGCATCACGATGGGCAGCGTGAGGGGATGACGGCCGGCCGCCGTGTGATGCTCGGGGCCCTGGCGACCCTCGGCCTCGCCTTGGCCGCGTGGGGCACGTCACGCGCAGCCCACGCCATCGAATCGCCCTCGGTGCGGGTGCTCGACACCTTCGAGGACGTCGCGCCCTGGACCGCGGTGGCGTCCGAGGGAGTACAGGCCTCGGTCAGTCCGACGGCAGGCGTGGGGGGGCCGGGACTGCGCCTCGACTTCGATTTGGCCGGTACGGCCGGCTACGCCCTGGCTCGGCGCGCGCTGTCGATCGACTTGCCCCCGCGCTACGAGATCACGTTCTATCTGCGCGCCGATGCGCCGGCCAATCAGCTTCAGGTCAAGTTGCTGGACGCGAGCGGTGAGAACGTCTGGTGGTTTCATCGGCCCGATTTCGCGTTTCCGCGCGAGTGGCAGCTGATCAGGATCAAGCAACGCGACGTCCAATTCGCCTGGGGGCCCACCACGGACCGCACACTGCGCCACGCGGCCGCCATCGAGATTGGCGTGGCGGCCGGGCGCGGCGGTGGTCGCGGCTCAGTGTACGTGAGCCAGCTCGCCTTGCGAGAGCTCGCCGAGGAGCCCGCGACTCCCGTGCCGTCGATCGTGTACGCCTCGTCCTCGTCGAGCGGCTCCCACGCATTGTTGGCGGTCGACGGCTCGGTCAGCACCGCCTGGAGGAGCGATCCCGCGGCCGGCCCCGCCCAGATGCTGACCATCGACTTTCAGCGGCCCCGCGAATTTGGGGGCCTGGCCCTTCACTGGGTCCGCGGCGCGTACGCCTCGCGCTACGACGTGCAGTTCTCCGACGACGGCGCGCAGTGGCGGACGGTGCGCCGCGTGGTCGATGGCCGCGGCGGCCCAGACTTCTTGCTCTTGCCCGAGTCCGAGACGCGGTTCCTGCGCCTGGCGCTCCACGAAGGACCAGCGCGCGCGTATGGCCTCGCCGAGCTTCAGATCAAGGACCTCGCGTTCGGGGCCTCGCCGAACGCCTTCTTCCAGGCGGTGGCTCGCGAGTCACCGCGCGGCACGTACCCCCGAGGCATGTCTGGCGAGCAGACGGCCTGGACCCTGGTTGGCATCGACGGCGGGCACGACAGCGGCCTCCTCTCGGAGGACGGAGCGCTAGAGGTCTCGAAGGGCGGCTTCTCGATAGAGCCGTTCATCGTTGCCGACTCGCGCGTCGTCAGTTGGGCCGATGTCGAGCCGCGCCAGTCCTTGCTCGATGGATACCTGCCGATCCCGCGCGTGACGTGGCGTCATCCATCGTGGGAGCTGGGCATCTCGGCCTTCGGCGCGGGCTCACGCGGGAATGCTCGGCTGATCGCGCACTACGAGGTCCGGAACCTGACGGGGCGGCCGCTCACGCTTCGACTCGTGCTGGCCGTGCGTCCGTTCCAGGTCAACCCACCTGCCCAGTCTCTCAATACGATCGGCGGCGTGAGCGCCATCCGTCACATCAAGTGGGACGGCGTATCCCTCGCGGTGAACGCCGATCGCAAGGTCTTTCTATTGCGCACGCCGGATCGCGCGGCGGCCTTCCCGCTCGATGCCGGCCCCGTCCCGCGCCTGCTCAATGGCCGCGACTGGGCGGGGCCAACCGAGGTCCACGATGAGCTAGGCTACGCCTCGGCGGCGCTCGGTTACCGGCTGAGCCTCGCGCCGGGCGCCCGGCAGCTCGTGGGCGTCGTCGTGCCGCTATCCGGCTCGCCCGTTCGTCCGAACCTCACAGGCGAGGTGCCGGCGGCATGGATCGAGCGAGCGCAAGCCGCGGTGGCCGCCGCCTGGCGCGAGCAACTGAATCGGACGTCCATCGACGTTCCCGTGCCGGCGCGGCCGCTGATCGCGACGCTGCGCACCGCGCTCGCCCACGTGCTGATCACCCGCGACGGCCCCGCGCTGCGGCCGGGAACGCGCTCGTATGCGCGCTCGTGGATTCGTGACGGGGCGATGATCGCCGAGGCGCTGCTCCGGGTCGGGCACGCCGGCGAGGCCGCCGACTATCTGCGCTGGTATGCGCCCTATCAGTTCGCGAATGGCAAGGTACCCTGCTGCGTC
>DATGCY010000311.1:0-4627 GCA_035311385.1 Candidatus Methylomirabilota bacterium | reverse complement strand
GCCGACGTGGCGGCCTTCAAGGCCTCTGCGTTGACGTCGTAGGCGGTGACGGTGAAGCCCTTCTTGACGAGATTGGTCGCCATGGGCAGCCCCATGGTGCCGACGCCGATGAAGCCGATGCGTGTCATGCAGGATCTCCCGGCTTGGACCGCAGTTCGATGCCCGCCCACTCCTCGATGAGTCGCGCCACCGCGGTATGGTCGAGCTCGCCCATGCCGCGCGCCACCGCCATGCGATAGATCTCGCTCGCCGCCCGTCCCACGAACGAGGGCACGCCGCCCTCCTGGGCGAGGCGGGCGTAGCCGTCCACGTCCTTCAGCATGAGCCGGATGGCGAAGCCGGCGTCGAAGCCCCCGTTGAGGATGAACCGGGGAAACTTGTAGTCGCTGGCGTTGGAGCGGCCGGACGAGGCCTGGATGATTTCCACCGCCCGCATCGGATCCACGCCGGCCTTGGCGGCCACCGCCACCGCCTCGATGGTCAGAGCGAGGATGCCCGCCGAGCACATGTTGTTGACCAGCTTGATGGCGTGCCCGGACCCGATGGGCCCCGCGTGGAAGACGTTCTTGCCGATGCGCTCGAGCAGGGGCCGCGCGCGCTCCACGAGGGCGGCGGGACCACCCACCATGATGGCGAGCGTTCCCTCGGTGGCGCCCTTCACGCCTCCGGAGACGGGCGCGTCGATGAGGTGCGCGCCGCGCGCCTCGACCCTTGGGGCGAGCTCGCGGGTCGCCGACGGGTCCGCGGTGGTCATCTCGAGGCAGAGGCTGTCGGGTACCAGAGCGGAGAGGAGACCGCGCTCCCCCTCGAACACCAGCCGCACCTCACGCGACGAGGGCACGATGGTGATGATTGTTCTCGTGACCGTGGCCACGGCGGCCGGCGAGGCGGCCCACGTCGCTCCCCGCGCTCGCAGCGGCTCCGCGGCGACCGGGCGCGCGTCGTGCACGACGAGCGGATGCCCTGCCTCCAGGAGCCGGCGCGCCATGGGCGCTCCCATGTTCCCCAGACCGATGAATCCGATGGTCTCCACGATGGGTCCTCCTGTCGCTCTCGTATACTACCGAAGCGATGCTTTTCGGGCTCGCCCTCGTTTGCCTAGCTGCGGTGACGTGGGGCACCACGGGAAGCGTGATGGCCCTCCTCGCGCGAGAGGGCGCGCCGAGCCCGCTCGTCGTGGGCTGGGCGCGCATGGCGGGCGCCGCGCCCTGCCTGCTCCTCGCCACCGCGCTGGCGCGTCCCACGGAGCGGCGCGCCGTTCACTGGCCTCCGCGCGATGTCGCCAAGGCGGCCATGCTCGGGATCGCCATGGCCGCGTACCAGCTCTGCTACTTCTGGGCGGTGCCGCGAACCGGGGTGGCGCTGACCGCGCTCCTTGCCATCTGCTCGGCGCCCATCATGATCACCGCGGGCGCCGCCCTCGCGCTCAAAGAGCGCCCGTCGCGCTCCACCCTCGTGACGCTGTTGCTGGCCGTGGGAGGCACCGCCATGGTGCTCGTGGGCCCTCGCGTCTCGGGGGACACGCGACAAGAGTTCGTGGCAGGCGCCGCTGCGGCGATCGGAGCGGGACTATCTTACGCGGTGTACGCGGTGACCGCCAAGGGGCTGCTCCATCGCATCGCGCCCCTGCCCCTCGCTGCCGTCACCTTCACCCTCGCCGCTCTCCTCCTCTCTCCCGCCCTCGCCGTGGCGCCACACGCGGGCGCACAGCTCGCCGCGGGCTGGCCCCTTCTCCTCTATCTCGGCGTGGTGCCCACGGCCGCCGCCTACGTCATCTTCGGCGCGGGACTGCGTCGCGTCACCGCCACCGCCGCAGGCATCGCCACGCTACTGGAGCCGCTGACGGCGGCTACCCTCGGTGTCCTCGTCTTCGGCGAGCGCCTGGGCAGCCTGGGCTGGCTCGGTGCTGCCCTCCTCCTGGCCGCCCTGGCCTTGCTGACGCGTGCCGGCTCAGGCCGCCAGTGAAGGCGCGGAGGTGGCGAGACGGAAAACGCGCACGGGCTCTTCCACGTTCTTGAGCTCGCGGTCGCCCAGATCTTCGAGATCGAACCAGCCGGTGATGCGACGGGCCGTCTCCGGGCCGATGAAGGCGCTGTCTCCCGCTCCGAGCGACGCGAGACGTGCCGCCACGTTGGTCACGGGGCCGGAGGCGGTGTAGGTCAGCCGGGTCGCCGCGCTGCCCTCGATCTTGGTCGCCCCCACCGCGGCCAGCCCCGAGTTGACCCCCACGTGGAGCCGGATCGGCTCGTCGATGGCGCCCGCCTCGTTGATCTCATCGGCGCGGCGGAGGATGGCCAGGGCCGTTTGTACGGCGTTACGCGCGTGGCGCTCGTGATCCTCGTCCTGGAAGATGACCATGAGGCCGTCGCCTGCCGTCTCGTTGACATCACCGCCATTGCGCAGGATCTCGTCGAGGAAGGCCCCGAAGTAGCGCTCGATCATCACGTTGACCCGATCGGCATCATGGCGCTCCGACAGGCTCGTATAGCCCGCCACGTCCACGAAGAGCACGGACACGTCCATCTCGCGCTTGGCAAACTCGGGCGCCTCCGGCGCCTCTTCGATGAGCTCCTGCACGCGACGGGGCACGAACTTCGACAGGCTCACGCGGATGGCTTCGAGGATCTCCACGCGGCGCAGGGTGTCAGCGAGGCGGCGGTTGACCTCCTCGAGCGTGGAGTAGGCGCGGGCGTTCTCCACCGCCACCGCGCTTTGGTTCACCATCACGCGCAGGAGGCGCAGGTCCTCCGTGGTGTAGGCGGCGCCCGACCGCTTCTCGCCCAGAGCGAGGAGGCCGGTGACGCGGTCGCCGAAGAGCATGGGCATCACCAGCTCGGCACCGAGAGCGCGCATTTGGGCGAGGCAGGCGTCCCGGCACGGCGCGAGGTCGGGATCGGCTTCGTGCTGTACGCGCGTGACGGGCTGGCGGTGCGCGGCAAGATGCCGGGGCAGCGAGGAGCCCGCCGCGATGAGACCGCTCGCCCCCATCGGCCCCGCGCTCCCCACCACCACGCGGAACCGGCCCTGCTCCTCCTCCAGCACGGCGAGAGTGAGGCGCAAGGGATGGAAGGACTCGGCCACCGTGCGCGCGATGAGCCCCGCGATGCGATCGAGGTCGAGCACGGTGGTCATGGTGCCGGCCAGCCGCTCGAGCGAGCGCTGGAGATCGAGGCGCTGACGGAAGAAGAGGCGGTCGACCACGCGCTGAGCGCGCGCGTAGAGCGGGTTGAGGAAGAGCACTACGGCGAGGCCGAGGACCACTGCGGTGGCGAGAGGGCTCGTGCCCATGCCGAGGCGGGTGAAGACGACGTTGAGGAGGGTAATGGCGGCCACGTACGCGGCGATGACCACGCCGGTGACCACGACATAGATGCTGCCGAGCCGGACCACCGCGCGCATGTCGAAGAGCTCGTAGCGCACCATGGCGTAGGCCACGGCGAGGGGGAAGATGAGGTTGAGCTTCCAGAGGAGCGAGAGATAGGGCACCGTCATGCCCGTCACCGCTTCCAGGGCGGTGCCGAGCACGGGAGCGAGCTGCCCCACCGCGAAGCCCGCGAGGAGCACGCGAGCCCGCTGGCGTCCGAGCGCGCTCGTCCCGCGCAGGGAGGTGATGGTGAGGGCAGCGATGAGCACGAGGAGCGCGGCGACCCAGTACACGGCGCTGGTAATCGGGATGATCAGCATCTCGCTGGGCGCATGGTCGCGCATCGGTATCTGGAGGAGCACCGCCAGCGCGGCGGAGAGCGCGTAGGCGAGCCAGATCACCCGCGGATGCCGCACCGCCCACGCTCGCCGCTCCGGAAAGGTCTGCGCGAGATGCAGGTAGAGCGCGGGGGAGAAGGCCCACGCGGTGAGGAAGAGCCAGTAGAAGCGGTAGGTGCTGACCGCGTCGTGGTAGAGGGCGGCGATCACGAACCAGTTGAGGCAATAGAGAAGGAAGACACGCGCCCCCGGCGCCCCCGGCTTGAGCACGAGCACGGCCGCGCCCAGCCCCAGGAAGAGCAGGCCAGGCAGGAGGCCTTCGAGGAGGAAGCGGTCGAAGTCGCGAGCCGGCTCTTCCTTCGTCCGGATGTCCGCCTCGACGAGACGACCCCGCCGATTGACCAGGTAGTGAAACGTCGTTCCCGAGGGATGGCGGCGCACCTCGGCCTGGATTTGACGGGCCGAATGGAGTAGGTGCCCATCCATGGCGCGCAGGTAGTCGAAGGGCTCGAGGCCTCCCCGCTCGACGCCGAGCCCCACGAGGAGGTTGCGCATGACGGAGAACCCTGCATAGGGCTGGCCGATGAGCCGATAGGCGTCGACGGTCGTCCAACCCCCGATCACGAGGGCCAGAGTCAGGAGCGCCCACCACAGCTGCTTCTCGCGCAGAGGAAATCCCTCCCTTGATGCCTTTAGACGCGGAGAGCTAGCGCGTCGACTCCACGACCTTGCTCACGGCCCGGCTGAACGTGCAATTGGGCACCACGCAGGAGTGCTTGCCCGATCCGCCCGCGACCATGACGTAGATGTCCTCAGGCGCGGGGAACCTGGGGAGCATCGTCTCCTCGTCGGTGACCTTCTGCATCCAGAGCGGCCAGTCGTGCATGCCCCACATTCCACCGAGCTTGAGTCGCCCGAGAGGCAT
>DATGCY010000310.1:0-4267 GCA_035311385.1 Candidatus Methylomirabilota bacterium | reverse complement strand
ACTTCTCGGACTCGAATTTGGGCTTGGGAGCGGGACCGGCCTGACCATAGGAGGCCAGGGGCACGGTCAAGGCGGTGACCACGGCGGATGCAATCAGCAGGCTCTTGTTCATCTCGACACTCCTCTCGCTCTGGGGTTGATTGCCACGCCGCCCGGGCTCGCCCGGCCCGGCATACGGGCGGTGTCGCGAGGTTAGACGCGGGCGGAAGCCGGCGAGGTTCGCGAGGCCTGTCGCGAACCTGGCAAACAGCCGGGTGAGTCTAATCGGCGATGGCTGACGAGACCCCCGAGAGCGCCCCGGCTTCCCGACTTCACCCCTGGCAGCGGCTGAGCGTGCGCTTGGCCTTGCTGCTCACCGCGGTGACGTTGCTTGCCGTGGGCGCGGTGGGGGGCATCACGTACAAGCGCTACCAGCGGGAGCTCTCGGACACCGTGGGGACCCAGCTCCTCAACATCGCGCGCGTCACCGCGCTGGCCGTGGACCCGAGCCTGCATGCTCAGGTGCAGCGCGCCCCCGATCCACGCTCGCAGGCGTACCTACGCATCAAGCGAGAGCTCGTGACGATTCAGAACGAGGTGCTTTTGACCACGCCCATCTTCACCCTCACGAACCTGGACGCGAGCGCGCGGACAGCCCGCGTGCTCGTGGTGAGCGACGGGCCGGGGCAGCCCGGCGACATCTACCAGGTGCCGCCGCGCATGGTCGACCCTCTTCGCTGGACCTTCGAGGATGGTGTCGCGCGCTACACGGACATCTACACCGACGCGAAGGGGACGTGGATCACCGCCTTCGCCCCCATCCTCGATCGCATGGGGGCCACCGCCGCGGTGGTCGTCGTCAACTACCCGGTAGAGATCTATCTCGACCGGCTACAAGAGCTCCGACGCACCATCCTGTGGGCCTCTGGGCTGGGCGCTCTCGGCGCGCTCGTCGTCGGCTTCCTCTTCGCCCGTCGGCTCACGCGGCCGATTCGTGCCCTCACCGTGGGGGTGGGGCGCGTCGCCGCCGGCGACCTCTCGCAGTCGCTGCCCGTGCGGTCGCGCGACGAGGTCGGACAGCTCACCCGCGCCTTCAACGGCATGCTCGAGGGGTTGCGCCAGCGCGACTTCATCCGCTCTGCCTTCGGCCGCTACGTCTCCCCCGAGGTCGCCAAGACGCTCCTGGAGTCCCCAGGCGGGCTCCGCTTTGGCGGAGAGAAGCGTGTGGTCACCGTGCTCATGTCGGACCTGCGTGGGTACACCCGCTTCGCCGAGCACGGAGATCCCGCCGTGGTCATGGACGTGCTCAACGGGTTCCTCGGTCGGATGACGGACATCATCATCGAGCACGGGGGGACCATCAACGAGTTCATCGGCGACGCCATCTTCGCCGTGTTCGGCGCGCCCCTCGAGCACCCCGACCACGCGGAGCGGGCGGCCGGCTGTGCGCTGGCCATGCAGGGGGCCATGGCCCAGATCAACCGCGAGCACGCCGCGCAGGGCCGCCCCCGCTTCGAGATGGGCATCGGCGTCAACACTGGCGAGGCCGTGGTGGGCAACATCGGCTCCGAGCAGCGCGCAAAGTACGCCATCGTGGGCAGCGCGGTGAACGTAGCCGCCCGCGTCGAGGGCGCTACCGTGGGAGGCCAGGTCTTCCTCACCGCCGAGACCTATGCGCGCATCCGCGACCTCGCGGAGGTGCTCGGCCCGACCCAACTGGAGGCCAAGGGGCTCTCGGAGCCGCTCGCCCTCTACGAGCTGCGAACCCTCCGCGGACGCTTCGCCCAGGCTGTGCAGGCGGAGGAGACCGGTGCCGAGGTGGCGGTGTCGCTGCCCCTGACCTGCCGGGTGATCGACGGCAAGGTCGTGCGAGCCGAATCTATCGAGGGGGAAGTGGTTCGCCTCGCGCGCCACGAGCTGGTCGCGCGGCTCGGCGCGTCCCTCGATCCGCTGACCAACCTTCGGCTGCGCCTGCGCTACCCCGCGCATGGCGCCGAGTCCGAGGATATCTACGGCAAGATCGTCCGCGCCGAGGGCACGGGCGCACCGCGCCTCGTGCGCATCCATCTCACCTCCATCACCGATGCCGACGCGGAGCGGCTCGGGGAGCTCATGACATGAACGCGATCCCACCCACCCGCATTCTCGTTCTCGGCGGCGGCTTCGGGGGCGTGTACACCGCGCTCACGCTGGAGAAGATCCTCAAGCGCGAGCTCGGGCGCGGCGAGGTCGAGATCGCGCTGGTGAGCCGCGACAACTACCTCACCTTCCAGCCCATGCTGCCCGAGGTGGTGTCGGGGAGCATCGGCATCCTCGACACCATCACGCCCATCCGACGTCTCTGCCCGCGCACCGATCTCTACACGCGGGCCATCGAGGAGATCGATCTGAAGCGCCGGCGCGTCACCCTCGCCGCGGGGGTGGGCTCGCGTCAGCTCCAGCTCCCATATGACCACCTCGTGATCGCCCTCGGCAACGTCACCAGCTTTGCTGGCCAGCCCGGGCTCAGCGAGCACGCGCTGCCCTTCAAGTACCTGGGCGATGCCCTCACCCTGCGCAACCACGCCATTCATGCTCTCGAGGAGGCCGACATCGAGCGGGATGCACAGGCACGGCGCCGGCTCCTTACCTTCGTGGTGGCGGGGGGTGGGTTCTCCGGGGTGGAGGCGGTCGCCGAGCTCAACGACTTCGTGCGCTCGGCGGCGCGGAGCTTTCGCAACATCCGTCCCGCGGAGATCCGGGTCGTCCTCCTCCACGCGGGCGGCCTCATCCTGCCGGAACTGCCCAGGAACCTCGCGGAGTTCGCCCAGCGCCTGCTCATGAAGCGTGGGGTGGAGCTCCGGCTCCACACGCGACTGGCCGGCGCTACTGCCGAGGCTGCCCTCCTGAACGATGGCAGCCGTATCGAGACCCGCACACTGGTGAGCACGGTGCCAGGCGGCCCCAACCCCGTGGTGGCCGCGCTCGACTGCCCGAAGGATCGCGGCCGCATCGTGACGGAGCCGGATCTCCAGGTGGCGGGACGTCCGGGCGTGTGGGCGGTAGGCGATTGCGCCCTCATCATGGACGCGGGCACAGGGGAGGCGAGCCCGCCCACCGCGCAGCACGCTGTGCGCGAGGGACGCTGTGCGGCGGAGAACATCGCGGCGACTCTGCGCGGCGACGCGCGCCGTGCCTTCGCGTTCAAGGCGCTCGGCAAGATGGGCTCGCTCGGGCATCGCTCCGCGGTGGCCGAGGTGTTCGGGCTCAAACTCTCCGGCTTCCTCGCGTGGTGGCTATGGCGGACCGTCTATCTGATGAAGCTGCCCGGCCTCGACCGAAAGATCCGCGTGGCGGTGGACTGGACCCTCGATCTGCTCCTGCCCTCCGACATCGTCCAGCTCCGCACGGACCGTGCGGTGTCCCTCCGTCGCGAGCACTTCGAGCCGGGGCAGGCCATCTTCCGCGAGGGGGACCACGGCGACTGGCTCTACATCATCGAGGACGGCGAGGTCGAGGTGCGGAAGCACTTCTTGGGTCAAGGAGATGTAGCGATCCGGCGCCTCGGGCCCGGCGACTGCTTTGGCGAGATCGCCCTCCTCGGTGATCACGTGAGGACAGCGAGCACGCACAGCCTCACCAGCGCCAACGTCCTCGCCATCGACCGTGACGCCTGCCAGGCCCTCCTCTCGACGCTGCCGCCGCTGCGCGACTTCTTCAACCGCCTCGTCGAGGAGCGCGTGGGCATGACGCCCGGAACCCGGAACGACAGTGACGCCGTGGAGCTGGTGGAGCAGCCTCAGTGAAGGGTTGGGGCGAGGTGGCGGGTGAGCTGCTCACGGAGCGCCATCCGCGCGCGGTGCAGGCGCGATTTGATGGTCGACACGGACTCGTCGAGGATTCGAGCGGTCTCCTCGTTGGAGAGCTCCTCCACGTCGCGCAGGATCAGCACGGCGCGATAGGACTCGGGTAGCTGGTCGATGGCGCGAGAAAGGACGGCGCGCGCCTCCCCGTCGAGCAGCTCGGCCTCCGGCGTCCGCGACCAGTCGGCGAGCAGGTAGGGACGCGGGCCCTCGCGGTGGCCATCGTCCAGAAAGGTGGGTAGGTTCTCCTCCAGGCTCACCTCGACCTGGACGCGCTTGCCCCGCCGCTTGAGAAGGGCGGCGTTGGTCGCCACTCGGTGGATCCAGGTGCTGAGCTGGGCGCGGCCCTCGAAGCCCTCGATCTTGCGGGCGAGGGTGAGGAAGACATCCTGCACCACCTCCTCCGCATCGGCATCCGTGCGGGCGATGCCGCGGGCGATCCGGAA
>DATGCY010000309.1:0-5786 GCA_035311385.1 Candidatus Methylomirabilota bacterium | reverse complement strand
TTGGCGGCCGCGTAGTGCGACGTGACGCGGACGGCGCCGGCGCGACCCACCACCGAGGCGAGGTTGACGATGCGGCCGTAGCGCTGCCGCTTCATGATGGGGAGCACGGCCTTGGAGCAGAGGAACACGCTGGTCAGGTTGGAGGCGAGGATCGCGTGCCACTCCTCCTCCGCGATCTCCTCGGTGGCGCGGATCACGGCGAAGCCGCCCGCGTTGTTGACGAGGATGTCGATCCGGTCCCAGCGTGCCACCACCGCCGCCAGCGCCCGGTCGATGTCCGCCGAGCGCGTCACATCGGCCCGGAGGGCGAGCACGTCGGCGCCGCGTCCGGTGAGCGTCGACGTCACGCTTTCCACGCCGCCTTCATCCAGATCGAGCACGGCCACGCGAGCGCCTTCGCGCACGCAGGCCTCGGCGATGGCGGCGCCGATGCCCTTGGCCGCGCCCGTCACAATGGCCACCTTTCCGCGGAGCCGCATGCGCGCTCCTTTCGCTGGATGGGACGGATAGCACACCCGGGGCGCCGATGCTAGTCTGGGCCCCGGCGGCAGGTCGGCATCCAGCCGCCCTGAAGAGGAGATGACATGGGCCGCTTCGTCGATCTCTCTGTCACCGTCGACTCGAGCACCATGAGCCCGCCCTCCACGAATATGCGGCTCGAGGTGACGCCGCACAACCGGGGCCCCGGTTTCTGGCAGGTGTCGAGCGTGCACCAGAGCCTCCACACGGGCGCCCACATCGACTCGCCGCTCCACGTCTTCAAGAACGGCATCACCACCGCGGAGATCACCCTCGACCAGGTCATGGGCGAGGCGCTGCTGGTCGATCTCTCGTTCGTGGGCGCTAACCATGGGATCACCATCGACGACCTGAAGAAGGGCGGGGCGGGGGACGTGAACCGCGGCGATATCGTGCTCCTCCGTACCGACTGGACGGATAAGATGTACGGGAAGTGGCCCGACTACTTCACCCAGTCGCCATACTTCCCGCCAGAGACTGCGCAGTGGCTCGTAGACCGCGCGCCCAAGAACATCGGCTTCGATTTCTTCGAGGAGTACTGCGCGAGACTGCCGGACTTCACCTCGGAAGACTTCGCCATGCACCGAGTCATCCTCGGCGCCGGTGTGGTCATCATGGAAGGACTGACCAGCCTGGGCGCGCTGCCTCGCCGTCGCGTGGACTTTGCCGCGCCTTTTTACAAGATCGCCGGCACTGAGGGAGCCCCCGCCCGCTTCTTCGCCACCGTGTAGCGCAGCATCCCCTCTCCCCAAAAAGGGAGAGAAGGTAGGAGAGGCCGAGGGGCAGTGAGCAGTAGCCGAAGCACAGGAGGACGCAATGGAAAAGTTCGAATACTTCACCGGCATCCCCGAGGTCGGAATCGTGCCCCGCGCGCCCCACGCGGGCCCGCTCCTCCGCCAGGTCTACGAGCAGGAGCATGGGCGCGGCGGCTTCGCGGGCAAGGTCAGCCACACCTACCATCTCTACCCGCCCACCAACTGGCTGCCCGAGGAAAGCCGACTTCTGGACGGCGCGAGCTTTGCCCGCCACTGGGAGTCGCCGCTCCGTCCACTCGGCGGAATCCACCACGCGCTCCGACAGGCGGAGGCGGCGCCCGGGCGGGACGTCTACCGCGGACTGGGGCGCCTGATCGCCAACGCCACCGCGGCCATGAACGTGACGGCGCCCACGGCGCCCATGGACTACTTCTTCGAGCACCACTCGGCCACCCTGGTGTTCTTCGTCCACGAGGGCGCGGGCACGCTGGAGACGACCTTCGGCCCCATCGCGTACGGCAAGGGCGATTTCCTCATCGTGCCCAAGGGCATCACCCATCGCTTCGAGCTCGCGCCAGGTCCGCAGTACTACTGGGTCTACGAGAGCTTCACGGGAGACCCCGAGAAGGCGGAGGCGCCGACCACGGGGCACTTCCTCACCCACAGCCGGAGCGACTACAAGTTCCCGCGCTCGCTGGACACGCGCAACGAGGCCGGGCGCTTCGAGATCATCTCGAAGACCGATGCCACCTACGCGCGCCGGGTCCACCCCACGCATCCGTTCGACGCGGTGGGTTGGCGCGGAACCTACCTTCCCTACAAGTTCGCGGTGGAGGACGTGCGGCCGCTCGTGGCCGACCGCTCGCACGTGCCGCCCTCGGGCCACACCGTGTTCATCCTTCCCGGCTGCTATCTCTGCGTGTTCACCGTGCGCTCGGCAGAAAAGGAAGGCCTCTGGGTGCCGTTCTTCCACAACAATCTCGACTACTGCGAGACGCTCGGCTACCACGTCGGCCGCTTCTTCAGCCGTGGTGGCGTCTTCTCAGAAGGAATGGTGTCGGTGCATCCGGTGGGCCTGCCTCACGGACCGCATCCCACCGCGCTCGCCGCTCTCATGGACGACAAACGGCCACAGAAGTTCGAGGAGGTTGGCATCATGGCCGACTTCGCGAACCCGGCCCGGATCTCCGACTTCGCCCTCGGTCTGTCCGAGCCGGGCTACATGGCGAGCTGGTCGGGCTACGTGACGGAGCCGCGCTTCGCCCACGACCCGGGGCGCCTCGCCAGGGTGCGCGGCGAAGCAGAGCGTCTCGCCGACGCCCGCGACACGATGCGGCCGGCCACGCCGGAGAGGGACGCGCCATGACGTCCACCCGCGATCCCAGCCTGCCCACTGCGTACTCCGACGGCCTCGACCGGCTCTCCCTCGCGCCGCTGTGGACGGCGCTCCACGCGCTCCTGCCCCACGAGCGTGCGACGCAGGCCACGCCGCACTGCTGGCGCTGGGCCGAGGTGCGCGGGCCGTTACTCGAAGCCGCGCGGCTCGTGCCCATGGAGCAGGCGGAGCGCCGCGTGCTCGTGCTCCGCAACCCCGGCCTCGGTGGCGCCTACGCCGCCACGGCCACGCTCTTCGCGGGGATGCAGATCATCCTCCCCGGCGAGACGGCGCCGAGCCATCATCACACTCCAGCGGCGCTCCGCCTGGTGGTGGAAGGACATGGGGCCTTCACCACCGTGGATGGCGTCCGCTGCGAGATGGAGCCGGGTGATCTCATCATCACGCCGCCCATGCGCTGGCACGATCATGGTCACGAGGGGACTGAGCCCGTGATCTGGCTCGACGCTCTCGACCTGCCTCTCGTGCGGAGCCTGGATGCGGCCTGGGCCTCGAAGATGAGACCCGCGGCCACGCCGACCACGGCCATCGACTCGTCGCAGGACGAGTTCACCGCGGCGGGCCTGGTGCCGCGCGCCTCGCGCTACGAGGACACCGGCTATCCCCAGGTGCGCTGGCCGTGGCGCACGGTGCGGTCCGCCCTCCAGGCGATGGCCACGGAGGCACCCGCGAGCCGCCCCGTCGTGCTCCGTTACGTCAACCCGCGCACGGGTAGCTTCCCGCTCCGCACCATGGGCTGCGAGGCGCAGTGGCTGCGACCGGGCGAAAGCACCTCCGCGGAGCGGCGGACGGGGAGTGGCATCTTCCACGTCATCGAGGGGCGCGGTGAGAGCCGCATCGGCGACGAGACCCTTCGCTGGGAGCAGGGGGACTGCATCGCGGCGCCGCCCTGGCACTGGATCCAGCACCGGAATCTCTCGGCGTCGGAGCCCACCTGCCTCTTCCAGGTCAGCGACGAGCCTGCCCTTCGCGCCCTCGGCCTGTGGCTGGAGGAAGAGCGGGTCTAGCGCGATCTATTCACGGACACGGGGGCGCGAGGCGGGTCGGGGCGGCGGGGGCGGGGGAGCGCTCTAGCTGCGTCACCCACTCGCCTGAATCGCCGCCCTGTGGGCGGCGCACAGGACGAGGGGGTCTCACTCCGCCGGAGCGCTCCCCCGCCCCCGCCGCCACCCGACCCGGTTGCACGTACAACATGCGTGAACGGGCCCGACCCGCCTCGCGTTCCCGCAAGCTCGTGAACCAGTCCAGACTAGAGACCGAGGTCGGCTGCCGAGGGTAGTCCAGGGAGCGACGTGGCGAGGCGCACCGCGCGGGTGATGGCGATGGCCACTGCTTCGGCGGCCGCCGAACCGAGCGCATCCGGCTCGATCAAGGCCTCGCCCACGGAGAGGCAGAAGAGCGCGTCGCCGTCCGTGGGCAGGTGAGGCGGCGACAGCGTCCGCTCGAAACCTTCGAATCCACGCCGAGCCAATCGGGCCGCCTCCGCCTTGCCGAGGCGCGCGGTGGTGGCAAGCACTCCGATGGTCGTGTTGACGGGGCGGAAGCGAGGCAGAACGGCGCCCGCATCCAGCGCGCTTGCCGTGTCCACGAGCTTGGTGCCCGCAGCGGAGTCCCGTGTCCCAGAAATGAGGCGGCCCGTCTCTGGATCCCGCACGTCGCCCACCGCGTTGACGACCATGAGGGCGCCGACCGCAACACCACCCACGTCGACACGCGCGCAACCGAGCCCGCCGCGCATGGCCCGCTCGATGCCGAAGAGCTTGCCCACGGTGGCGCCCGTGCCCGCGCCCACGCTGCCTTCCTCCACCGGCCCCGCGTGGGCGGCAACGCACGCCGCGTAGCCCATGGCGCGATCGGGACGCGTGCGATGATCACCCACGTTCAGGTCGAAGATGATGGCGCCCGCCACGTGTGGCACCACGGTGCGGCCCACTGGGAAGCCACGTTCGTGCTCTTCCAAATAGGCCATGACGCCCCATATCGCCTCGAGACCGAAGGCGCTGCCCCCCGCGAGTACCACGCCGTCCACGGTGGGCGCGAGATGGCGCGGGTCGAGGAACTCGATGCCGTGCACGCCGGCGGCCCAGCCTGCGATCTCGAGCGCACCGACGGCGGGCTGATCGGGAAGGATGACGGTGCAGCCGGTGAGAGAACGTAGATCGGTGACGTGACCCACCCGAAGCCCGGGAATCACGCTTGCACTCTAGCAAATTCTGGCTCGGCCGACGCCGAGGTGCTAGTCTCGGATCGATATGCGCTGGGGGCGCACCCTCGAGGAGGGACAGGAGGCACGCGCGATCGTGGAGGACAATCTCCCCCGTCGCCCCTGGGCCCTCATCGCGGCGTGCCTGCTCCTCGTCGTTCTCGTGGCCGTGCTGTGGGTCAAGTGGTCGGGCAGCCGGCGCGACGCCGTCCGCCTCGAGCGGGAGCTGACGCGCGTCTACAAGGAAGCGGAGGATCTGCGCCTGCAGGCCGCGCTGGCCCAGGAGCGTAGCACCAAGCTCGAGCGTGAGGTGCGCGCGCTCCACGCGGAGCGCGAGCGGCTGCTCAGGGCGCCGGAGGAGAAGCCCAAGGCCACCACGAAGCCGGCGGGGCGCCGATAGCGATGGAGGAGGTCGCATGGAACTGATAGGCCGCATCTTGGATGGCTCGATTCCGCAGGACCTCAAGGAGGCGCTCCGCCGCGCGGAGCCATCGGGGCCGCGCGTGAGCAACGACGAGAAGATTCGCCACCTCGAGGACGTGCCGCTGCTCGCCGATTGCACGCAGAAACAGCTCCGCGCGCTCTCCGACATCTCGCGGGTGGTGGAGGTGCCGGCGGGCACCTCGCTCACGCGCGCCGGCCAGCCCGGCGACGAGTTCTTCGTGATCATCGACGGCTCGGCCGCCGTGGAGAAGCCGGGCAAGAAGCGGGCCTTCCTGCGCCCCGGGGATTTCTTCGGCGAGATGAGCCTGCTCGACGGCGGGCCGCGGTCCGTCACGGTGCGGGCGGCCACGCCGCTGCGCGTGCTCGTGATCGATCGGAAGCACTTTCAGGAAGTGCTGCGTGAGGTGCCCGAGTTGACCCAGCGTCTGCTCGTCACGCTCTCCCGTCGGATTCGCATGCTGGAGGCGGC
>DATGCY010000308.1:0-4521 GCA_035311385.1 Candidatus Methylomirabilota bacterium | reverse complement strand
CGCCTACGAGACCTCCGACGGCATCGCCGCCGCCTACGGCATCACCCAGCTCACGGGCAATCTCGACGACGAGCTGCGCTACGTGGACCGTCTGCGCGCGGTGACCAACGAGCAGATCCGCGACGTCGCCCGCAAGTACCTGTCCCTGACCGACTACGCGTGCATCTCCTTCGTACCGGGGAAAAAGTGATGGGCTTTCCGCGCGCCCGCATGATGGTGGCGATCCTGCTGCTCCTGGTCCCGTCGGTGGTGGCCGCCCAGACGGTCACTGTCACCCGCACGCACCTGCCCAACGGGCTCACCGTGCTCGTGCGGGAGAATCCCGAGGCGCCCGTGGTCGCCTTCTCCCTCATGATCAGGATGGGCACGCGCACGGAGACCCCGGAGAACGCGGGGATCTCCAACCTGCTGCAACAGATGCTCGTGCGCGGCACCGAGAAGCTCGATGGTGAGCAGATCGCGGAGGCGGCCGACAAAATGGGCGGGGGCATCGACGCCTACGGCGACGCCGACTACTCCGAGATCGCCGCCACCGCGCTCTCGCGCAACTGGCAGGAGATGCTGGACCTGATCGGCGACTGCGTCCTGCGTCCCACCCTGCCCGACGGCACCGTGCAGGCCGTGCGCAACTTCCTGGTGCGCCAGATCAGGAACCGAGGGGACAAGCCCTTCGACGTGGCCGCCGACCGGATGCGCGCCGTCCTCTTCGGGGCCAATCCCTATGCGTGGGACCCACTCGGCCGACGCGAAAGCGTGGAGAAGCTCGACCGCGACGCCCTCATCGCCTACTACCGCCGCTTTTACGTCCCCGGCCAACTCGTCCTCGCCGTGAGCGGCGACGTCAAGAACGCAGAGGTCGTCGCCCGCGCCCAGGAAATCTTTGGCACCATGGCCCCCGGCCAGGTTCCCATGCCTCCCGTGCCCGCCCCGCCGCCCATGGCCGCTTCCCGCGAGACGGTGGTGGTGCCAGGGGCCCAGGCCCAGATCTTCATGGGGGCGCTCGCGCCTCCTTTCACCGATCCCGATCACGCGCCGCTGAAGGTCCTCACCGCGCTGCTCGGGGGCGGCATGGCCTCGCGCTTCTTCTCGGAGCTGCGCGATCAGCAGGCGCTCGCCTACACCACGCTCGCGCTCTATCCCTCGCGCGTGGACACGAGCGGCTTCGTGGCCATCCTGGGCACGGCGCCGGAGAACGTGCCCAAGGCCGAGCCCGCCCTCACTCAGCAACTCGAGCGCGTCCGAACCCAGCTGGCGACGGAGGACGAGGTGGGGGTGGCGCGCGCCTACGTCTTGGGGAGCCAGGCCATGGACCGGCGGACCAACGCCCGGCAGGCCTGGTATCTCGCCTTCTACGAGATCGCGGGGGTCGGCTACGAGTTCCTCGATCGCTACGCGGAGGCGGTGCGGAAGGTCTCACCCGCCGACGTGGAGCGCGTGGCGCAGAAGTATCTGAGCGTGATCAGGACGGTAGTGGTGCAGCCGAACTAGGCGTGCTGCTCGCCCTCGAGTCGGGCGATCTTCGGGAACACCTCGAGGTCGGCCCGGCGCAGGTCTTCCACGAAGTCGACTTCGGTCCACGGCAATCCCGTCACGTCCACGCCCGCCACGGGCTGCCGGCCCACGATCAGGTGGATGGCGTCCTCATACTCGCAGAGGCCGCGGCTCTCCTCGCTCACCTGCTCGAGCAGCTGCACGAGCTCCGGCCCCGCCGCGCTCCCGCACTTGAAGAACCCGATGCCCTCGCCCACCTGATCCCAGGCGGTAGGCATCACCTTCTTGCCGAGGGCGATCACCCGCTCCCCCTGGGTGTAGATCTTCACCTCCTCGCCCGTGTCCGCGAAGCTCTTGTCGATGAGGAGCGCGTTGGGGGCGGGCGAGATCACCAGCCGGCGGAGGAACTCCCGTGGAAACACCACGTCGGCGTCCATGATCAGCGTAGGACCGCCCCGGATCAGATCCCGTGCGGTGAGAAGGGAGAGGACCGATCCCTGCTGATAGGCGGGATTGTCCAAGCACTCCACGGCAAGGCCGGCGGGGGCGCGGGTGGCGAGAGCCCGGACCTGATCGGCACAATGGCCGACGATGATGACCGCTCGCCGGACGCCGACGGCGTGGAGCGCCTCCAGCATGCGGGCGAGAATCGGACGGCCGCCCACGGGCAGGAGCGACTTCTGAGTGTGGTCGGTCAGTGGAGCGAGCCGGCGGGCAACGCCGGCGGCGAGGATGATGGCGGTCACCGCGCCATCCTGCGCGCGCGGACGCCGTGCCTCGAGCCTGTTCGCATCGGCCTCACGTCGGATAAGGGTCGCATCCGGGGCCGCTGGTGTCTAGAATTTTCTCGCCGTCGCGCTGCTTTCGTTTGACCTCCTCCAAGGCCTCTGGCACGATCAGCGCAGACCTCATCCAGTTCGGCCGCCCGGAGCCGGCGGGCGCGATAAGCTTGAGCCAAGGAGGACGAGGCGAGCATGAGTCAGATCTCTACCGATGTGACGGCGGCGTCCCTCACCGAGACCTTCCGTCGTGACGGCTTCGTGGTGGTGCCGGCTCTCTTCGATGCCGAAGAGACGCGCCACATCTCCGCCTGGACCGACGAGGTGCAGGCCGAGCCCGAAACGCCGGGTCGCGCCATGATGTACTTCGAGCCGAGCCTCCTCCGGCCGGGGGAGCGCGTGCTCCAGCGGGTCGAGAACTTCTGTCCCTTCCATGCGGGTTTCGCGAGGCTGTGCGATGGCGAGAAGCTCCGCGGCACCGTGGGCCGCCTCTTCGGCGAGCCCGCCGTCCTCTTCAAGGACAAGATCAACTTCAAGCTGCCGGGGGGCGACGGCTTCAAGCCGCATCAGGACCAGCAGGCGGGCTGGAGCGTCTATGCCGATCTCTTCATCACCGCCATGGTCAGCATCGATGCCACCACCGCCGAGAACGGCTGCCTCGAGCTGTGCGCGGGCCAGCACACCCGCGGCCTCGTGGGAAGGGAGTGGACGCCGCTGACCGACGAGGACATGCAGCGCATGCAGGGCCGCGCCGTGCCCACCCATCCGGGTGATGTGGTCTTCTTCGACTCGTACACTCCGCACGCCTCGGGCCCCAACCTGACCAGCGAGCGGCGGCGCGTCCTCTACATCACCTACAACCGTTTGTCCGCCGGCGATCATCGCGTGCGGTACTACGAGGACAAGCGGAAGAGCTTCCCTCCCGACATCGAGCGCGACCCGACCAAGATCTACACCTTCCGCGTCTGAGTCACGCGATCCACTCCAACGGGTCTTCGTCGCGTCCGGGGGTCTGCCGGTCGACGAAGATCCGATGCCATATGGCGATCTGCATCAATCCCCACAGGGCCCGGCTGGCGTTGCCACCCTGCTGTTGCTCGCGCACGAGCGCGGCCACCCCCGCCGGCTTGAACCATCGCCGGATCCCCGCGTTCTCGGGGAGGAGGCGGGCGAGCTGATCCAGCATCTCGCCGTGCAGCCACTGGCGGATGGGCACGAAGAAACCACGCTTCCGTCGCCACACGTGCTCGGGATAGAGACGCCGCTCCGCCCAGCGCCGGAGCACAACCTTCCCCGTGCGTCCGGCCACCTTGAGCGAGTCCGGCAGGGAGAGGCCGAACTCGACGATGCGGTGATCCACGAAGGGCACGCGCCCCTCGACCCCGAAGCCCATGAGCACGCGATCGACCTTGACGAGCAGGTCGTCGGGAAGGTAGGTCGTGAGATCCACGTACTGTCCCCGTGAAAGCGCGCTCCAGCTCCGGGGCGCTCGCTGCCACGCCGCGATGAACGGCGCGCGCCGACCCCTCGCCGCCGCGCGGAGCTCCCGCCCGAAGGTCTGGCGTACCCAGCGATTTTGCCAGTAACCGCGGGTGCGGAAGCCGCCAGACCCGGGGGCGACGAGGCGTTGCATCCAGCGCTGGAGAGGATGACGCCGGTAACGCCCGTACCCAGCGAATACCTCGTCGCCGCCTTCGCCGGTGAGTACCACCTTGAGCTCCTCGGCCGCCCGCTCGGCGAGAAAAGAGGTGGGCAGGCTCGCGTAGTCGTGGAGCAGGTCGTCCGTCGACCACATGGTGTAGGGCAGCCGGCGGAACACCGCCTTGCGGTCCAGGATGACCTCTGTGTGCTTGGCCCCGAACCGGCGCGCGACGCCGGCGGCGGGGCCCAGCTCATCGCTCGCCCGGACGTCGCCGTAGCCGATCGAGAAGGTCCGCACGGGCCGTCCGCTCAGCTCGGTGATCAGGGCGAGGAGGGAGCCGGAGTCGACCCCGCTGGACAGGAACAGTCCGTACGGGACATCGGCCCGGAGATGCTCGATCATGACGCGCCGGATGAGCGGCTCGAATTCCTCCACGGCCTCCTCGAGACGGATGCGTCGGGGCCGCAGCTCGAGCGGGGACCAGTACCGATGCTCGCGCAGGTGGAGAGTGGTATCCACCACGAGCGCCGTTCCCGGGGCGAGGCGGCGGATGCCGTGCACGAGGCCGGTTTCCCCCGTGTTGAAGCGATGCTGAAGGAACTCGACGAG
>DATGCY010000307.1:0-2288 GCA_035311385.1 Candidatus Methylomirabilota bacterium | reverse complement strand
TCCTTCTTGGTCTTGTTGTCCACGGCCACGCCCTCGCCCTTCCCGCTGCCGGCCACGAAGATCTTCAGACCGAAGTTGCTGAAGGTGGCATACCCGGCAGCCTTCTGGACGGCCGCCTTGGCGCTGGGCTGCGATTTGTAGAGGCGGGCAAGGATGTCCTTCGACTGCTTGCGTATCTCCTGGCGTTCCTTCTCCGCCTCCGCCTGCTTTTTCTTGTCGTCCTTCGAGTCGGCGGCCAGGCTGGGCGTGGAGGAGACGAACAGCATGAGGAGGATCAGGAGATGGGCCGTGACGAACCTCAGCATGGCGCGCTCCTTTCGAGAGTGGAGGCGTTGCCCGCTTCCGAGGGTGGGGAGTGTAGCACGGCGAGTACGACGGCAGCGATGGACGCGAGCATGAGAGTCCGGAGAGCTTGCCGTCTGTTCGGCGCTTGACGCTGCACCCATGCTCGACCACAATTCTCCTGTTGATGAATCGGCTCGCCACGGCGCTCGCTTGCGCTCCCACGAGTAGGAATCGGGCGCAGGCGGTCAACTCAAACCGATCCTCTGTCCACGGATCAGAAAAGGAAGGGTATGAAGATCATGAAGAGCGCAGGTGGGGTTCGCATGGTCGTCTTGGGTCTCGCTCTCGCCACGGGAATCCTGACCCCGCTGACGCCGGTGTACTCGCAAACCCAGGGTCAGGAACGGCGGGACGATCGGCAGGATGCCCGGGATACGAGGCAGACCGGTCGCAAGGATGCGCGTGACAAGAAGGCCGACTGCAAGGCGGGAGACGAGAAGAGCCGAGCGGAGTGCCGACAGGAGAAGCGGGACACCAAGCAAGACGCACGCGACGCTGCCCGCGACATCAAGAAGCAGTAAGCCAACGAGCTGCTCGACGCGGCGGATGAGCGCGTCGAGCAGCTCGATGGTCAGGCGCGCCGGGTATCTATATCTTTGGGTCAGAGGCCGAGCGCGGTCTCCAACCCGGGCGGAGCCTTCCTCCACGGGTATTCCTGGCGGGCGAGGTTGTAGGCGTAGTCGAACAAGGCCCTCATATAGAGGGTGTCGAACTCCTCCTTCTTGTTCTCGTACATGAAGTCGGACCCGATGTAAGCCAGGTTGAAATCGAACCCATCGCGCGTGGTCGTCATGTAGATCCGATAGAGGTCGCCGAGCCCTTGCGTATGGATCAGTGAATTGATAGCACGTTGCGCGATGCTGATCGTGCGCCGCTCGATCGTCTTCGCTTCGCTGGCCGTGAGCATGGAGTTCCGGATGATATAGACGCGGCCTGGGCGCGTCATTTCCAGGCCCATCGATTGGGCCACTCCGCGTAGGCTCGGCGGGTAGAGGAACACCTGCGCCGAGGCTCCACCGTCCACGTGCATCTCCTGGTACGGCGTGCCGTCCACCTCGACCGGCACCATCGACGGCGGAAAGGCCCCGGGAATGGCCGCCGAGGCCAGGAGGATGGCCCGACAGAGATCGAGCGCCTTCGGGTCGCCGCTGGCCGCGATCGTGCCCATGTTCCAGATGACCGGCTGGCGAGCGTCGAGGTCCGTCGTCCCGATCAGAAGGATGCGGCCTTTCCGATGCTCTTCCGCGATACCGGATAGGAGGGTCTCATCGATCGATCGGGAGATCAGCTCCCACAGCGGGCGGTTGTCCGCCATCCCGTCGTTGTTGATGGCCGCGAGGACGGTCCGCTTTATCGCGATGTGCGCCGGCGTCACCGACGTGAAAATCGTCTTCAGCAGCTGGTCGTACTCACTGCCCAGGAAGGCCAGCGGAGCAATCAATCCCCCTGTGCTGACGCCGGTCACGCACTTGAACTTCGGACGGTTTCCCGAGGCACTCCAGCCGCAGAGCAAGCCCGCCCCGAAGGCGCCATTATCGCCGCCCCCCGACAAGGCAAGGATGTCAGCGGGTGGAAGCGGGCCGGAGTGGCCGGACCGGGCGAGAAAGTCCTCTTCGCGCTGGCGCGCGGCCACGACATCCTGGATGAGGGACTCGATGCCCACGCCGACAAAATGACGCGCGCCGGGGATACCCGGAATGACGGCGCGGGTCACGTGCTCCCGGGGTACGGGTACAAGCCGGCGGGGCACCCGCAAGGCGCGCTCCACCAAGCATGCCCCCAGCACACCGAGCGCTACGACAGAGCCTCCCCAGCGTAGGATCTTGCGCATCACTCTCCTCGTCAGCCTGAGGCTTGCAAAGAGATCGACCCGAGAGTAGCCACCCAGGAGACCGTGCCGCCACCATACCCGCGGCCCGCCAAGGGGTGCAAGGGAGAGACGG
>DATGCY010000306.1:0-10167 GCA_035311385.1 Candidatus Methylomirabilota bacterium | reverse complement strand
GGCCGATCTTCGTGCGCTGAAAGAAGAGGGCGAGCACGGTGACGAGGACGGCCGCGGTCAGGGCTGCCGTCAGCTCGAGACGGTTGATCTGCACGCCGCGCACGATGAACGACGTGTCGGGAATGCCGACGTCGAGCCTCTTGACGTTGGCCCCCCATGCCATCTCCCCGAAGCCCTCGAGGAAGAAATTGAGCCCGATGGTGGCCATGAACAGGATGATGTGCTCCTGGTTCACCAGCGGCCGCAGCACGACGCGCTCGACGGCGAAGGCCAGCGCGATCATGACGAAGACGGTGAGGAGAAGGGCCACGGGGACGGGCAGCCCCTTCTCCATCAGGCCCACGAGGGTCAGCGCCGCGAAGAGCACCATGACCCCCTGCGCGAAGTTGAAGACGCTCGAGGCCTTGAAGATGAGGACGAAACCCAGGGCCACCAGGGAGTACATGAGTCCGGCCGCGATCCCGCCGATCAGCACCTCGACGAGGAAGGTGACGTTGCCCGCCATGTCCGCGAAGGGCGCCACCAGCACCGCGTGGAGCAGCTCAATCATGGGCGACCCCGAGGTAGGCGTCCATGACCGCCTGATCCTTGCGCACGATCTCCGGGGGACCGTCGGCGATCTTCCGGCCGTAATCGAGCACGATCACGCGGTCGGAGATGTCCATGACCACGCTCATGTCGTGCTCGATGAGGGCGATGGTGGTGCCGAACTCGTCGTGCACGTCGAGGATAAAGCGGGACATGTCCTCCTTCTCCTCCACGTTCATGCCCGCCATGGGCTCGTCGAGGAGGAGGAGGTCGGGCTCGGCGGCCAGGGCCCGGGCTAGCTCCACCCGCTTCTGCAGCCCGTAGGGCAGCCGTCCCGCCGGCGTCTTACGGATGGCCTGGATTTCCAGGAAGTCGATCACCCGCTCCACCGTCGCGCGGTGCGCGAGCTCCTGACGCCGCGCCGGCCCCCAGTAGAGGGCGTCGAGGAGGAAGTTCCCCCGCATCTTGAGGAGCCGCCCCGTCATGATGTTGTCGAGCACGCTCATGCCCTTGAAGAGGGCTACGTTCTGGAAGGTGCGCGCGATCCCGAGGGCGGCCACATCGAAGGGCTTGAGCAGAGTCCGGTCGCGCCCCTGGAAGACGATGCGGCCTTGCTGGGGATGGTAGAACCCGCTGATGACGTTGAGCAGCGTGGTCTTCCCCGCCCCGTTGGGGCCGATGATGGCCACGATCTCGCCGCGATGGATGTCCACGCTCACGTCGCTGAGCGCCTGCACGGCGCCGAACCGCACGGTGATGCTCTCGACACGCAGGAGGGTCTCCGTGGGAGGTCCGGCCACCGGGCCCGCCGCCGCGCTCTCCGGAAGAGGGCGGGACATCAGGCGCCTTCGACGTCCATGATCCGCACCTGACGCTCCGTCTCCGAGATGCGGCCGTCCTCGTAGGTCACGGTGGCGCGCACGGTGACGCTGCTCGCCGCGGGGTCGTAGAGGGCGGAAATGATCGAGGCATACCTCTCATGGATGAACCCGCGGCGGAGCTTGCGGGTTCTCGTGATCTCGGCGTCGTCCGGATCGAGCTCCTTGTGGAGGATGGCGAACCGCTTGACGCGCTGCGAGGGGGCCAAGGTCTCGTTGGTGCGGCGGATCTCCTCCTGGATGAGGCGATAGGTGGCGAGGTTCTGGGCGAGGTCGGTATACCCCGTGTAGGCGAGGCCTCGTCGCTCCGCCCAGTTGGCCAGCACTTCCATGTCGATATTGATCATGGCTGCGACGTAGGGGCGCTGGTTCCCGACGGCCACCGCCTCTTTCACGTACACGCTGAACTTGAGCTTGTTCTCGATGTACTGGGGCGCAAA
This sequence comes from Candidatus Methylomirabilota bacterium, assembly GCA_035311385.1. Classification (GTDB taxonomy): domain Bacteria; phylum Methylomirabilota; class Methylomirabilia; order Rokubacteriales; family CSP1-6; genus AR37. Next base: position 8,321 of record DATGCY010000306.1, on the reverse strand, counting down.
GACCGTGCCGTCGTGGAGCTTGGCCACGTCCTTCACGCGGTCGATGATCACGAGGTGCCCGTCTGGATCGAAGAGCCCGGCGTCCCCCGTGTGGAGCCACCCTTCCTGGAGGGCCACGGCGGTCTGCTCCGGGTTCTTGTAGTAGCCCGAGAAGAGGCCACCGCAGCGGATCAGCACCTCGCCCTGCGGCGACAGCGTGATCTCCACTCCCGGCAGGGGCGCGCCCACCGTCTCCAGCTTGACCTGCCCGTCGCGATGGAGGGTGGCGGGGGCGCAGCACTCGGTCGCGCCGTAGAGTTGCTTGAGATTGACCCCCAGGGCTCGAAAGAACTGGATCACCTCCGGCCCCAGCGCGGCGCCGCCCGTGATAGCGGAGCGGATGCGCCGAAAGCCGAGTTGATCGCGCAGCGGCTCGAAGACGAGCCAGCGGCCGATGGCGCAGAGGGCCCGGAGGCGGGCGGGCACGGGCTGGCCTTCCAGCTCGAGCTTGGCCTTGCGCATGCCGAGGGGGAGGAAGAACTTCGTGAGCGCGCGCTGGAGGCGGTCGGCGTCCTCGATGCGCACCTGGGACTGGGACAGGATGTTCTCCCAGATGCGCGGTGGGGCGAAGGTCATGGTGGGGCCGATCTCTCGGAAGTCCTGTCGCACGGTGGAGGCGTCCTCGGGACAGTTCACCGTACAACCGGCGAGGAAGGCCACGGCCATCGAGAAGAAGCTGTCGCCGATCCAGGCCATGGGCAGGTAGGCCATGAGCTCGTCGCGCTCATCGAGGGGCTCGATTTCCAGGAAGCTCCGCGCCGTGCTGATGAGCGCGCCGTGCGAGATCATCACGCCCTTGGGGAAGCCCGTGGTCCCCGAGGTGTAGTTGATGATGGCGAGATCGCCCGCGCGGCCCTTGCCGATCTCCGCCTCCCAGAATCCCTCGTGCTCGGCGGCGAAGCGCAGCCCGAGCTCCTGGACGCGGTCGAGGCTCAGGAGGAACGGGTAGTCGTAGTGGCGCATGCCCTTCGGATCGTCGTAGACCACCAGCTCCGCTCCGGGGAGCTTGTCCTTCATCTCGAGGATCTTGTCGACCTGCTCCTGGTCTTCACACATGACCATGCGCGACTCGGAGTGGTCGATTACGTAGTGCATCTCGGCGGCGATCGAGTCCTGGTACACGGGCACCGGCGCACCGCCCAGGGCCTGCGCGGCGAGCATGGTCCAATAGAGCTGCGGGCGGTTGTCACCGATCACCGCGATCTTGTCGCCGCGCCGGAAGCCCAGCGAGGCCAGTCCCAGGGCGATGCGCTCGACATGGCGAGCGGCATCCTGCCAGGAGTGGGACTGCCAGATGCCGAATTCCTTCTCACGGATCGCGACACGGCGGTCGCCCCATCGCGCAGCCTGGGCCAGCAGGAGCTTGGGAAGGGTGTCTGCGGTCTCCGGCTGGATGGCGGACATCTAAGGGCCTGGCGGCGAGTCGACGGATTGATGAGGACGGTGATCGCGCCATGCTGCGCGAGTCACCGACTGCTGCGAGGGAATCTTCACGCCCACGTCATTGAAGCGCGTCTCCATACCCTGGGTCCAGGCGCCGAGTCAATTGCGAGTCGAGCTCATCCGGGGGTTGCTGCTTCGCGCTACGGAGCGCTGGAGTTTTGGGATTCTAGCCGAGGGGGGAAGGGCTGTCAAGTATTAGCCCACTGTAACAAGGGTTTACACACTCTCTGCTAAGATGGCGCACGCCATGTGGCTGGGCGCCACGTTGACCCTCCTCCTGCTCGGGAGCCTGACCCAGCTCGACCTCGATTGCGCGAGGCCGGAGAGCGCTCGGGCGCTCATCGATTACGCCCAGCTCTCGGAGATTGAGCAAGTGGAGGACATTCATCGAGATGAGCTCGACCACGCCCTCCAGCGCTGCCCCGCTGGCCCTGCTCGCGAGGTCTGTCGGGCCGAGAAACGCCGTCAGTCCGACCTCGATTGGGATCGCAAGGTCGCCGAGATAAAGGCACGCTACCAAAGGATGCGGGAGGAATTCGAGGAGCGCTGCCGTGCCTCGATCGCCCGCTCCTGGGTCATCCGCGACCGCGGAGCACCAGCCAGGCGCCGAGCACGCCCAGGAAGACCATCACTGCGCGGTTGAATGCCCGCTGATCGAGCCGGTCCTGGAGCTTGAGTCCGACCGCGAAGCCCAGGAGGGCGACGCCGGTCAGCCCGACCGAGGCCCAGAGCAGCGGCCAGGGGAGGAGACCGTACCAACTCACCGCACCGAGCTGGACCAGCTTGTAGAAGATGAACGTGAAAGCCACCGCCGAGATGAAGTCGTGCTTGGCGAGACCGATACCGTGGAAATAGAGGACAAGCGGGGTGGCGGGAGCATTGGTTACGCCGCCGATCACCCCGGCCACGAAGCCGGCGATGGGAGAGAGCCAGGCCTCCCAGTGGCCAGGCACCTTCGGCGCAAGGCCGGTGGCATTGAGCGTCACGAAGATCAGCACGAAGACTCCGAGGATGAAGGTGGCGGCACGAGGCGAGAGCAGCGTGAGCAGGCGGGTGCCCAACATCGTGCCCACTGCCCCCGCCCCGAGCAGCGTAATGAAGCGACGCATGGTGGTGAGCGGGGCGCCACGTCGGACAAATTGGATCGTGTCCATGATGATGTTGGGAAGAATCAGGACCACCACCGCCGTCCGGACGTCGACGACCAGGCTCAGCAGCGGGGTGGCGAGTGAGGGGAAGCCGAAGCCGATGGATCCCTTGACGAGCGCCGCCAGTAACACCACTGCCGCCATCACGGACGGGATCACCGCCCGAGCATACCTGAGCTCTGCCGTTCTGAGGTTCTCAACTCCTGGAGGCAGAGCCCGCTCAGACTCTTCACGAATCTGCGAGCGCGAGGCGGGTCGGGACCCGTCGTCGGGGGCGGGGGAGCGCTCCAGCTGCGTCACCCGCTCGCCTGAATCGCCTCCCTCCGGGCAGCGCGCAGGCTTCGGGGGTCCCCCCGACGCCACCCGCCCCGGTTGCACGTGCACCGGGCGTGACCAGTCCGGGCCGAACTAAAGAGGCTTGCGGAGGAAGCGGGAGACCTCGCCGATGACGCCGCGGCGGAATGTGAGGACGCAGATCACGAAGATCAGGCCCTGGACCACGGTGACCCACGCGCCGAGCTGTGCGAGGTAATTCTCGAGGGAGATCACGATGAAGGCGCCCACGACGGGGCCAAATACGGTGCCGAGGCCACCGAGCAGGGTCATCAGGACCACCTCGCCCGACATGGTCCAGTGGACATCGGTCAGAGAGGCGAGCTGGAACACGATGGCCTTGGTCCCGCCGGCCAGACCCGAGAGGGTCGCGGAGAGCACGAAGGCGACCAACTTGTAGCGCTCCGCGGAGTAGCCGAGAGACACCGCGCGCGGCTCGTGCTCGCGCACAGCCTTGAGCACCTGCCCAAAGGGCGAGTGGATCGTGCGGTAGAGGAGCAGGAAGCCGGCCAGGAAGATGGCGAGGACCACGAAGTACATGCTGAGCACATTGCGAAGGTCGAGCACACCTAGGAGCACGCCCCGCGGCACCGCCTGGATGCCGTCCTCCCCGCCCGTGAACTTCGCCTGCACGCAGAAGAAGTAGATCATCTGCGCGAGGGCCAGGGTGATGTTGGCGAAGTAGATTCCCTTGCTGCGGATGGCCAGCGCGCCTATCAGCACTCCGAGAGCGGCCGCCACGGCCGTTCCCGAGACGATGGCCAGCTCCGGCGGCCACCCCCACGACTTCGCCGCGTAGGCCGAGGTATACCCCGCCGAGCCAAGGAAGACGGCGTGACCGAACGACAGCAGCCCGACGTAGCCGATCAGCAGATTGAAGGCGCAGGCGAAAAGGGCGAAGCAGAGGGCCTTCATGAGGAAGAGCGGGTAGACGAAGAAAGGGGCAGCCACCAGCACGAGCACCATCACGGCAAACGCGGTGACCTGGTGCCTGCTCGTCCCGCTCGTCGTCGCCGGCTCGACCGTAGGCGCGGCCTGGCTCGCCACGCTCACGACTTGTCCCGCCCGAAGAGTCCGGAGGGCCGGATGAGGAGGACGAGGGCCATGATGACGAAGATCACCGTGTTCGACGCCTCGGGGTAGAAGACCTTGGTCAGCCCTTCCACGATGCCGAGGGTGAAGCCGGTCACGATGGAGCCCAGGATGGATCCCATGCCGCCGATGACCACCACCGCAAAGACCACGATGATGAGGTCGGCGCCCATGAGTGGGTTGACCTGATAGATGGGCGCGGCGAGCACACCGGCCAGCGCGGCCAGGCCCACCCCGAAGCCGTACGTCAACGTGATCATGCGTGGGACGTTCACTCCGAAAGCCTGCACGAGGGCAGGATTCTCGGTGGCCGCCCGCAGGTAGGAGCCGAGCTTGGTGCGCTCGATCACGTACCAGGTCACCAGGCACGTAGCGAGCGAGAAGAGGACCACCCACGCGCGGTAGTTGGGGAGGACCATGAAGCCGAGGTTGCGTCCGCCCGTGAGGGCGGGAGGAATCTGGTAGGGCAACCCCGAGGATCCAAACTGGTTGCGGAAGAGTCCTTGGATCACGAGGGCGAGCCCGAAGGTAAGGAGCAGCCCGTAGAGGTGATCGAGGGCATAGAGGCGCTTGAGCATGGTGCGCTCGAGCACCACCCCGATGAGGCCGACCACGAGCGGCGCGATCACGAGGGCCCACCAGTAGCCGAGCCCCACCCACTGAAGGAGAAAGTAGGCGGCGAAGGCGCCCATCATGTACTGCGCGCCGTGGGCGAAGTTGATGATGTTGAGGAGGCCGAAGATCACGGACAGCCCCAGGCTCAGCATGGCGTAGAACGAGCCGTTGATGAGACCGATGAGGAGCTGGCCGAAGAGGGCCTGGGTCGGGATGCCGAATACGGTGGACATCAGCGGTGCGGGCGCCGGGCGGACAGCGGGCGCGCTCCCGCTCCCCGCCCGGCGGTCATTGCTACTTCTTCACCAGCGGACACTCGCCCTGATCGAGCGGGCGGAAGGCCTGGTCGGCGGGAATGGTCGCGCGGATCTTGTAGTAGTCCCACGGCGCCTTCGACTCCGCGGGCTTCTTCACCTCCACGAGATAGGCGGGATGGATCTTGCGTCCGTCCGCGCGAATCGTCCCCTTGCCGAAGAGGGGATCGTCGGTGGGCATCTCCTTCATCTTGGCGATGACCTTGGTCCCGTCGTCGCTCTTGAGGGCTTCCACCGCCTTCAGATAGTGCAGCACGGCGGAGTACACGCCGGCGTGGACCATGGTGGGATGGATGCCCTTGTCACGCTCCGCGAAGCGCTTGGCGAAGGCGCGCGTCTTGTCGTTGAGATCCCAGTAGAACGTCTCCGTGAAGATGAGGCCCTGGGCGGTGGGCAGGCCGAGGGCGTGCACGTCGGTGATGAAGACGAGGAGCCCGGCCAGGCTCTGCCCGGCCTTTACGATGCCGAACTCCGCCGCCTGCTTGATGGCGTTGGTGGTGTCGCCCCCCGCGTTGGCCAGGCCCACGATCTTGGCCTTGGAGGCCTGGGCCTGGAGGAGGAAGGAGGAAAAGTCCGGGGTGTTCAGCGGGTGGCGCACCTTGCCGAGCACCTTGCCCCCGTTCTTGATCACCACCGCCTCCACGTCGCGCTCGAGAGCATGACCGAAGGCGTAGTCGGCGGTGATGAAGAACCAGGTGTCGCCGCCCGTCTTCACGATGGCGTTACCGGTGCCGTTGGCCAGCGCCCAGGTGTCATAGGCCCAGTGGATGGTGTTGGGCGAGCAGGCCTTGCCCGTGAGATCGGCGGTGGCGGCGCCCGACACGAGGAGGGCCTTGCCTTTGTCCCGCGTGATCTGGTTGACGGCGAGGGCCACCCCGGAGTTGGGCACGTCCACGATCACGTCGACCTTGTCCACGTCGTACCACTGCCGGGCGATGGCCGAGCCCACGTCCGGTTTGTTCTGGTGGTCGGCGGAGATGATCTCCACCTTCATCCCCTTCTTGTCCGCGCCGAAGTCCTCCACGGCCATGCGGGCGGCCACCACCGAACCCTGGCCCGCGAGGTCCGCGTAGAGGCTCGACTGGTCGTTGAGCACGCCGATCTTGATCACGCCGTCCGAGATCTGAGCGAGGGCCGCGACGGGCCCTAGGGCCAGCGCCGTCGCGAGCACGATCGCCGCATGTTTCATCATGTTGCGAACTCCTTTGTCGTTGAATGGAAGAGCTGAGGACTGCCGCCATCGCAGACGGCAAGGGTTCGGATTATACCCCAAGGTATTCGTGCAGCTTGCCCATGTGGGCGTCGAGCTCGACGTTGGCTATCCTCTCCACCACCCTCCCGCGCTCCATCACGTAGTGCCGGTCGGCCACCGTGGCCGCGAAGCGGAAGTTCTGCTCCACGAGAAGGATGGTGAAGCCCTCCGCTTTGAGCCGCCGGATGGTCGCCCCGATCTGCTGCACGATCACGGGGGCCAGGCCCTCGGTAGGCTCGTCGAGGAGAAGGACGCGAGCGCCCGTGCGCAAGATGCGGGCGATGGCGAGCATCTGCTGCTCGCCGCCCGAGAGCTTGGTCCCCTGGCTGGCCAGCCGCTCACGGAGGTTCGGAAAGAGCTCGTAGATGGCGTCCAGGCCGAGCCCGCCTGCGCGCACCACGGGTGGGAGGAGGAGATTCTCCTGCACGTCGAGGCTTGCAAAGATGCCGCGCTCCTCGGGACAGAAGGCGAGCCCCAGGCGCGCGATGCGGTTCGAGGGGAGGAGCGTCAGCTCGTGTCCCTCGAAGCGGATGGAGCCCTGGCGTCGTGGCACCATGCCCATGACGGTCTTGAGGGTGGTGGTCTTGCCCGCCCCGTTGCGTCCGAGCAGCGTGACCACCTCTCCCGGGCGCACCTCGAAGTCGACCCCGTGGAGGATGTGCGACTCGCCGTACCAGGCGTGGAGGTCCCGCACCTCGAGGAGGGCGCCGCCGGCCATGGCCTCAGGCGTGTCCCTGCCCCATGTAGGCTTGGATCACCTCGGGATTGCGCGAGACCGCCGCATAGTCGCCCTCAGCGAGGATCTCGCCGCGGGCGAGCACGGTGATGGCGTCGGAGAGGGTGGCGACCACGCTGAGGTTGTGCTCGACCATGAGCACGGTGCGGTTCACTGCGACGCGGCGAATGAGGGCGGCGATGCGCTCCACGTCCTCGTGGCCCATGCCCGCGGTGGGCTCGTCGAGGAGCATCATCTCGGGCTCGAGGGCGAGGGTCGTGGCGATCTCCAGCGCCCGCTTGCGTCCGTAGGGCAGCTCCACGGCCGGCGTGGCGGCGAGGCCGCCCAGACCCACCGCCTCCAGGAGCTCGAGCGCCCGCCCATTGAGGCGGTCCAACGCGCGCTCCGAGCGCCAGAAATCGAAGGAGCCACCTCTGCTCCGCTGGAGCGCGATGCGTACGTTCTCCAGCACGGTCAGATGAGGGAAGACGGCGGAGATCTGGAAGGAGCGCACGAGACCCTTGCGCGCGATGTCGGCGGGACGCGAGCCCGTGATGTCGTGCCCCTTGAACCGGATGCGGCCCCGGGTCGGAGCGAGGAAGTGGGTGAGCAGGTTGAAACAGGTGGTCTTGCCCGCGCCGTTCGGCCCGATGAGGGCGTGGATGCTGCCCCGCCGCACCTGAAGCCTCACGTCCCTCACGGCCACGAAACCCCGGAATTCCTTGGTGAGCCCCTCGGTTTCCAGGATGATATCGTCGGTCATCGTCGGGCGATGATAGCCATGGCGCACGCATGGCGCAAGCGAGTATGATGCCCGCCATGAGCTCACGAATCCTCTTCATCGGCGGCGGGGCCATCGGCAGCTACCTGGGAGCGTTCCTCTCGCGGTCCCGACACGACGTGACCATCGTGGACATGTGGCCCGAGCACGTGGAGGCGATCCGCGAGCGCGGCATCAGCGTCAGCGGACCGCACGAGCCCTTCGAGGCGCGGCCCACTGCGCTGCACGTGCACGAGGCGCAGCGGCTCGCGGCGAACTTCGACATCGCCTTCGTGGCCATGAAGGCGTACGACACGGCGTGGGCGACTCACATGGCCCTGCCCCGGCTCGCCGCCGACGGCTACCTGGTCTCCTCGCAGAACTGCTGGAACGACCCCGTCGTGGCCGCCATCGCGGGACGCGAGCGCTCCGTTGGGCTCGTCATGTCGAAGATCGCGGTGGCTCTGTGGGAGCCCGGCCGCGTGGAGCGAGGGGCGGAGAAGGGCAGCGGCTCGGGGCACGACGTCTTTCGCGTGGGCGAACACGACGGGGCCATCACGCCGCGCGTGGAGGCCTTGGCCAAGATGCTCACCGTGGTCGACGGCGCGCG
>DATGCY010000305.1:0-4628 GCA_035311385.1 Candidatus Methylomirabilota bacterium | reverse complement strand
GGGCTAAGGTACCGTTCGCGTCGCCCCCGCGGCAAGCGTGTCCATCTTCATGAATTCTTAATGCTTGCCTCCCTATGATCCGGACATGCGAATTGCGTGGATGTGCGTGACGGGAATGCTCGCCGCCATGCTCGCGGGGTGCGGACGCGCCGAGGCTCCGGCCGCCGCCCCCGCCGCCTCCAGCGTTCGCGCGGACGGCCCGAGCGTGGTGACGCTTCCCGCCGACTCTCCACAGCTCAAGCAGATCCGAGTGGAGACGGTGCAGCTCGCGGACATGCCCTCGGGCGAGCTGGTCGCGCCGGCACGGGTGGTGCCCAATCCGAACCGCATCTCGCGATTGCTCCCGAACGTGCAGGGTCGCGTCACGCGCGTGATGGCCCAACTCGGGGACCGGGTGGAGCAGGGACAGCCCCTCGTGGAGCTCGACAGTCCCGATGCCGACGCGGCCATCGCTGGCTTCTTGCAGGCCCAGGCCGCCGAGCGTCAGGCCCAGGCCACGCTGACCAAGGCGCAGGCGGACCTCTCCCGCGCCAACGATCTGTACGAGCACAAGGCCATCGCCGAGAAGGAGGTGATCGGAGCGCGGAACGATCTCACCCAGGCGACGGAGGGACTGGAGTCGGCCCGGGCCCTGCGCGAGCAGGCGAGACGGAAGCTCGAGCTCCTCGGCCTCACCCCGCGGAGCGTTCGCCAGTTCGTGTTCGTGCGCGCGCCCATCTCCGGGAAGATCATCGAGATCAACGTGGCGCCCGGCGAGTATCGCAGCGCCGTCTCCTTCCACAGCGACACCACTGCGCCCCTCATGACCATCGCCGATCTCAACACCGTCTGGGTGTCGGCGGACGTGCCCGAACCCGCGCTGCGACTGGTGCGGGTGGGTGAGCCGGTATCCATCAGCTTCATCTCGCTGCCCGGTGAGACCTTCACGGGCACGGTCAGCCGCATCGGAGACGTCCTGGACCCGCAGACGCGGACGTTCAAGGTGCACGTCGAGCTCCCGAACCCGCAGGGACGCCTCCATCCCGAGATGTTCGGCAGCCTCCAGTTCCTGGGGCCGCGGCAGCCGACGCCGGTGGTGCCGGCGACGGCCGTCGTTCACGAATACGGGCACACCCTCGTCTTCCTGGAGCGCGGACCTGGACAGTTCGAGCGCCGCCAGGTCTCGACGGGGGTGCAGGTGGGGGCGATGGTCGCGGTGGCGCATGGCGTGGAGGGCGGCGATCGCGTCGTCAGTGACGGAGCCGTCCTCCTCAAGGGTCTATAGCTCGGGCCCGCGGCGCAATGGGACCCCGCGCTCACGCCTCCCGCTCTTAACCTCCGGCCATGGTCACCGAGCTCGTTCGCTTCGCCCTCACGCGGCCGATCGTCATCGTCGCCGCCTCGATCGTCCTCGCCGTGGCTGGCGTCTGGGCCTACACGGAGCTCAAGGTCGAGGCCTACCCAGACCTGACGGACCCGACGGTGGTCGTGGTCACCCTGTATCCGGGCTTCGCGGCCGAAGAGGTCGAGCAGCAGGTGACGGTGCCCCTCGAGCGGGCGCTCAACAACACGCCCTACGTGATCGGCCGCCGCTCCCGGACGATCTTCGGGCTCTCCGTGGTCGAGCTCACCTTCGAGGACGGCACCAACGACTACCTGGCGCGCCAGCTCGTCCTCGAGCGCATGCAGTCGGCTCAGCTTCCCGATGGCGTCACGCCGACCCTGGGCCCGCTCTCCGGCGGAGTGAGCGAGTTCTATCGCTACGTCCTCACCGGCACGGGATACGACGCGCGAAGCTTGCGCGAGCTCCAGGACTGGGTGATCAGCCCGCAGCTCCTGCAGGTGCCGGGAGTGGCGGACGTGGCCACCTTCGGCGGACAGGTGCGCCAGTATGAAATCCAGGTCGATCCCAAGGCGCTGGGGAAGCACCGGCTGAGCATGCGCCAGCTCGCGGACGCGGTGAAGAGCAACAACCGCAACGCGGGCGGCGCGCTCCTCACCATGGGGCAGCAGTCGCTCCCCATCCGCGGCGCGGGGCTGATCCGCTCCGCCACCGACCTCGAGAACATCGTGCTCGACGCGGCTAAGGGCGTGCCCGTCTACGTGCGCGACATCGGCCGCGTGGTCATGGCGGAGCTGCCCCAGACGGGCATCTTCGCCATGGACGATCAGCCGCTCGGCTCGGGCTCGGTGGAGGGGATCGTGCTCATGCGGCGGGGCGAGAATCCAAGCGAGGTACTGCCGCGCGTGCGGGCGGCGGTGGAGGAGCTCAACACCTCGCGCCTGCCCCAGGGGGTGCGGATCGTGGCCATCCACGACCGCTCCCACCTCGTGGAGAGCACGCTTCACACGGTGTCCCACGTCCTCCTCACGGGCTTCGTGATCGTGGTGACGGTGCTCCTCGTCTTCCTGCTGAGCGTGCGCGCCGCGCTCCTGACCGCGCTCATCATCCCCCTTTCGCTCCTCTTCGCCCTGGTCTGCATGTACCTCACCGGTGTCTCCTTGAGCCTCCTCAGCATCGGCGCCCTCGATTTCGGCATCATCGTGGATGCCACCATCGTCATGGTGGAACGGATCATCCACGCCCTCACGGAGCGTCGGCGGTCCGGGGCGGCCGGGGACGCGAGGGAGACCATCGCCGCCGCGGCCGTGGAGGCGCACCGGCCCATCCTCTTCTCGCTGCTCGTCATCATCGCCGCGTACATTCCCCTCCTCACCCTGCAGCGGGTGGAGCGCCGGCTCTTCACCCCCATGGCCCTCACGGTCTGCTACGCCCTTCTCGGCTCGCTGCTCCTGAGCCTGACCCTGGTGCCGGCGCTCGCCACGTACCTCTGGCGTGGCGACGTGCGGATCCGTCGTCATGTGCCTCTCGAGCGTTTGACGGAGTGGTACGGCCGAGTCGGCCTGACCGCGTGGCGACGGCCCGGGATAGTGGTGGCCGCCGCGGGCGTCCTCGTGCTGGGCGCCGTCCTCCTCGGGGCATCGCTCGGTACGGAGTTCCTGCCCCAGCTCGACGAGGGCGTCATCTGGATCCGGGCGAACCTGCCTGCGGGCATCTCGCTCGAGAAGTCCGCGGAGGTCGCGCGCCGGATTCGCCAGCTGGTTCGCGAGTCGCCCGAGGTCAAGATGGTGGCTTCCCAGACGGGCCGCAACGATTCCGGCACCGATCCCTTCGGGGCCAACCGCAACGAGCTCCTCGTGGACCTGCACGCCTACGATACCTGGCGGCGGGGCCGCACGAAGGCCGGCCTCGTCGACGAGCTGTCGCACCGGCTCACGGGAGCGATCCCCGGCGCCACCTTCAACTTCACCCAGCCCATCATCGACACGGCGACGGAGATCGTGACCGGCTCGTCGGCGGATCTGGCCGTGATCATCAGCGGGCCGGAGCTCAGGGAGCTCCGATCGCTTGCCGAGCAGACGCGGGCCCTGCTGGAGCAGATCAAGGGCGCCGCCGACACCTCGATCGAGCAGGAGTCCGACCAGGCGCAGCTCCGCATCACCATCGATCGGTCCCAGGTCGCCCGTTACGGGCTCAACGTGGCGGACGTGCAGGACGTCATCGACCTCGCCCTCGGCGGCGCCCCCATCGGTGGCGTGTTCGAGGGTGAGCGCCGCTTCGACGTGGTCGCGAGGTTCGTGCCGGAGGCGCGGGGAAGCCCCGGGGCTATCGCGGAGATCCTCATTCCCACCCGGGACGGGGCGCGCATCCCGCTCGCGCAGCTCGCGGAGATCCGCACCTCGGACGGGGCGACCATCATCGCCCGCCGCGAGAACCGCCGCGCCATGACCGTGCGCACGAACATCCGCGGCCGCGACCAGGGCAGTTTCGTCGCGGAGGCGCAGCGCCGGTTCACGGCGAGCGTCAAGCTGCCCTCCGGCTACACCGTGGACTGGGGCGGTCAGTTCGAGAACTTCGCGCGGGCGCGCGGCCGATTGGTGGTGATCATGCCGATCACGCTCGGGGTGATCTTCGTCCTGCTCTTCGTCGCCTTCGGCACCGCCTCCGACGCCGGCCTCGTCCTGGTGACGGTGCCGTTCTCCCTCGCCGGCGGCTTGGTTGCCCTATATCTCCGCGGGATGAACCTGAACGTCTCGGCGGCGGTGGGCTTCATCTCGCTCTTCGGGGTGGCGGTCATGAGCGGACTCCTCTACATCTCCGAGATCAAGCGCCGCCGCGCCCAGCCGGGAGTGACGCTGGAGGTGGCAGTGCGGGAAGGCTCGAAGGTCCAGCTACGGCCGGTGCTCATGGTCATCGTGGTCGCTGCCCTCGGCATGCTGCCCGCCATGCTCGCCCGAGGCATCGGATCGGACATCCAGCGCCCGCTCGCCACCGTGGTCGTGGGCGGACTCACCTCGACGCTCGTGCTGACTCCGATCGCCTTGCCCGCCGTGTACCTCCTCGCCTCGCGTCTGAGGGGATCGCGGCCACGGAGCGGAACCGGCTCGAGCGGGCGCATGGCCTCGTCGGAGGCGGTCTGATCGCCACCGCGCTCGGCCTGTCTGCCCAGATTTTGCTTGGCGTGGGACTTCTGGCGGTCCTGCTCGCCGTGACCGCCGTGGGCGTGGGCATCGCCAAGACGAGCATTCGACTCTCCCAGCGGCGCACGCGGGGCCGCCGTCCACTGCGACGACCACGACGGTGAGGC
>DATGCY010000304.1:0-12284 GCA_035311385.1 Candidatus Methylomirabilota bacterium | reverse complement strand
AACGGCCATCGCTATCTTCTACGGCTTGATCTTCAGGAGCTTCGCCGCCGTCTCCCCGAGCATCGCCCGGCGATCCTTGTCGCTGAAGCCCGGCGCTTTCAGGATGTGGTCGACCGACTTGTCCTGCCACGGGATCGGATGGTCGGTGCCGACCACGAGCTGGCTCACGCCCACTTCCGCGGCCAGGTGGCGCAGCGCCTCCGAAGTGAAGACCAGCGTGTCGTAGTACATCGTCTTCAGATACTCCGTCGGCCGCTTCTTCAGCTTGATGCCGGTGTCCATGTCCGGCGCGACGCGCAGGCTGTTGTCCGAGCGCGCGGCGTAGGAGGGCAGGAAGCCACCGCCGTGCGCCGAGCAGATCTTGAGCCCTGGAAAGCGATCGAGCGTGCCCTCGAAGATCAGGTGCGAGAGCGCGATCGTCGTGTCGAGCGGATTGCCGATCGTGTTTGCCAACCAGCCGTTGCCCCTGAGGCGATTGGCCAGGTCCGGCGTGCTCTGCGGATGGATGAAGATCAGCACGCCGAGCTGCTCGGCCTTGGCCCAGAACGGGTGAAACTTCGGGTCGGAGAACTCGTCGCCGGCGACGCTCGCACCCACGGCGGCGCCGCGCAGGCCGAGCCTCTTCACACCTTCCTCGAGCTGCTGCACCGCGAGGTCCGGGAACTGGAGCGCGACCGAGGCGAACGCGACGAAGCGCTCCGGGTACTTCGCGCAGAAGCCGGCGAGCGCCTCGTTCTGGATCTTGATCACCTTCTCGACGACATCGCGCTCGGTCCGATACCACGCCGGGTTGATGCTGAGCGCCTCCATGTCGATGCCCTGCGCGTCCATCTCACTGATGCGGCGCTGACCGACTTCGCCGATTCCGGGTCCGCGATGGTCGTCGACTTTCAGCCCGAGCAGGGCGTAGGCCTCCGGAATCACACAGTGCGCGTGCACGTCGATCACCTTGACGCGTCGGCCACCCACCTTCACTTCACGGCGCCGGCTCGTCTGAGCGCTCGCCGCGCGCATGTGGCCCTTGACGCGCGCCGGCGTACGGGTGCGAAATCTGGCTTGGGCGGCGGCGAGGAGCTCACATCCGGTAAAGGCAATCATCTGGTCCTCCTGGGAGTGAGAGTGCCGCCTATGATAGGGCAAGCGCCGCCGGCTTGCGCCGGCCATAGACCGCTGTGGCATTGGCTCCTAGAGGCTGCCTCGTGGGGCGGTGTCCAAGTCTGGCAGATTCTGTCAGGGGGCCGGAGGATCACCTGGGCGGCGACCGCCGCGTGCCCAGGTGCTAATGTCGATTATTCTCTTGCACCCGCTGGCCGCCACCCGAAAGATGTGATCCCGGGATTCGCCGCGTAGGCTCGAGCCCGTCGCCATCTTGACAAGGAATTCGGCCCGGCCTAGCGTCGGGATGCTTTTCCACCGTGCTAGGGAGCAGCAACACATAGCAGAGTACGGGCGACAGCTATCCGCAGCATCGCCTCGAGGACTGCGGCGGCCACTAAGTCCCAATGGTCCAACTCGAGGAGGACACAAGTGATGAACAAGTCACTCAAGCGGGCCGTCGCCGCGGGCTGCGCGCTGCTCGGCGCATTCATGATGCCGGGCCTGGTGCGGGCCGATGCAGTCATCGACTGGAACGACAAGGCCTGCGCGATTGTCGGAAAGGTAGGCCCGGGGTCTACCGGGCATCGGATCATGACCATCGTGCAAGTCTCAGTATTCGAAGCCGTGAACTCCATCGAAGGTCGTTATCGACCATATGTGACGAAGGTCGTCGCATCGCCGGGCGCGTCCGTGGAGGCCGCGATTGCCGCTGCGAACCGCGCGGTGCTTGTCGAGTACGTGCCCGGGGAAAAAGCGACGATCGAGGCGACCTACCAAGCGGCGTTGACGGCGATTCCCGACGGACAGGCAAAGGCCGACGGCATCGCGGTGGGCGAGAAGGCTGCGGCGGCCATCGTTGCGCGCGCTGCTGCCGACGGAAGCAATGTCCCGGAGACCTACCTGCCCCGCACGACGCCCGGGGTATATGTGCCGACAACGATCCCCGTGTTTTCGACCTGGACCAAACGCACGCCGTGGATCATGGCGCGCCCCGACCAATTCCGTCCCGGACCGCCGCCCGGCCTCGGAAGCGACACGTGGGTCAAGGACTACAATGAGGTGAAGGCGCTTGGCTCGATCAAGAGCGCCCAGCGCACGCCCCAGCAGACCGACATTGCGCGCTTCTGGGAAGAGACGCGACCATTGATCTATCACCCGGTGATGCGCTCGGTGGCGGTGATGCCGGGGCGGACCCTGTCGCAGAACGCGCACTTCTACGCCGCCGGCTCGATCGCCATCGACGATGCTCTGATCGCAGTCTACGATGCAAAGTATACGTACCAGTTCTGGCGCCCGATCACCGCTATTCGCAACGGGGGTGGCAACCCGGCTCTCATGCAGGAGACCGGCTGGACGCCGCTCATCACGACACCGATGCATCCGGAGTATCCGTGCGCCCACTGCGTGTCGGCAAGCGCGTTGGGCGCGGTGATCGAGGCGGAGATCGGCGGCAATCCAATGCCGACCCTTTCTACTTCCAGCCCGACGGCCGGAGGGGTGACGCGCACGTGGAAGAGCGTCCCCGACCTGGTGGACGAGGTGAAGCTGGCGCGCATCTACGATGGGGTGCACTATCGCAATTCGGGAGCGGTAGGCAACGACCTGGGTCAGAAAGTCGGCAAACTGGTAGTGGAGAAGTTCTAGCGAATCTCCGTATATCCGCGGCGCCGAGTCAAGAGCATCATCGGGAGGGCCGGCGAAGGGCGACGCATTCCTGAAGTCTTCCGGCGAAAGAAGGTGTCAGCTCAAAAAGGGAATGATTCTGACGTAGGCCAAGAGGGTTGTAGGTGACATAAGGCCTCTTCTCAGTCACCGCCGGGTGTTGCCCCGCTTGGCCCAGCCGCCGCCTCGGGTGCTCTCAGGACGGATCCATGCCCTTGGCTTTGAGCACCCCCGCGCCCACCGGACTCGTGAGGTAATGGATGAGCGCCTTGGCGGCAGCCGGATCCTTGCTCGCCGGTCCGATGCCGGCCGCGAAGATCGTCACATTGTTCAGATCGCCCGGGAGCGGGCCGACCAGTTGGGCGCCGGCGATGGGAACGATCTCCGATGCCTGCGCGACACCCATCTCGGCCTCGCCCCTCGCGACGACCTCCGCCGCCTGGGCACCCGGTACGAGGAGGGTCTTGGCCTTCATCTGATCGGTAATGCCGAGCCGGTCCAGGACCTTCGCGAAATAGACTCCGCTCGCGCCGCCCTTGGCGGGATCGGCATACACGATCGATTTGATGGCGAGGAGCGTGCGTTTCAACGCCTCCGCCGATCCGATGTCGGGCTTGGCGGCGCCGGCGCGCACCGCGATGGCGACATAGGAACTCGCCACGTTGGCGATGCTGCCCGAAGCGACCTTGCCCTGGCCCTGAAGGTCGTCGAGCGCGGCCCGCGACAGGATCATGACGTCCGCGGTCTCGCCCTCCTGGATGCGCTTCCGGAGATCGGCGATCACGCTGTAGGCGAGGGTGATCTTGTGATCGGTCGCGGCTTCGAATTTCGGCTTGAGCTCATCGAGCGTGGCGCTCAACGCAACCGTGCTCATGACCTTGATCTCGGCCGCGCTGACGGCGGACGCGGCGGTCAGACCCGGTAAAAGGATCGCGAGACCGATCGCCGCGACGTTGCGTGCGAGACCTTTCCCGATCATGGCGCTGCTCTCCCTCTTGACTCGGTTGATGAGCATCGGCGGATGCGACCCGAATAGCTGGGATTCTATCGCATGCCGCGTGGGCCTGGCGCGGCTACTGCTTGCCGGCGCCCTACGTCGGTTCTATCCTCACCGGCGATGACGCCCGAAGAATATCTCGCCCGCGTCCGCTCCCTGCTTCCCGCGGTGCGCGCACGCACCCTGCATGCCGAGCGGCTTCGACGGCTTCCCGACGAGACGTTCAAGGACTTCCAGGAGGCCGGCCTCTTTCGCTGTCTTCAGCCGAAGCGTTACGAGGGCTACGAACTCGATCCCGGTACGTTCTACCAGGGCGTCATGGACGTCGGCGCCGTCTGCGGGTCGAGCGGCTGGATCCTCGCGGTCATCGGCGTCCACAACTGGCACCTCGCCCTGTTTCCGCCGCAAGCGCAGGAAGACGTGTGGGGCACGGACACGAGCGTGCAGGTCTCGACCGGCCTGTCGCCCACGGGCATCGTCGAGCGCGTCGTGGGAGGCTTTCGTCTGCGCGGCCGATGGTCGTTCTCGAGCGGGTGCGACTACTGTCATTGGGCGGTGGTCGGTGGTGTCGTCCCTCCGACCAACGCGAGCGACCCGCCCGACGTGCGGACCTTCCTCGTCCCCCGCCGGGACTACACGATCGAGGATAACTGGCACGTGATGGGTCTCTGCGGGACCGGCAGCAAGGATGTGGTGGTCGCCGAAGCCTTCGTCCCGGAATACCGCACGCACTCGTACAGGGACGCCTTCCTCCTGAAGAATCCGGGCGCCGCCGTCAATGACGGCCCACTCTATCGGCTGCCCTTCGGTCTCGTCTTCGCCAATGCCCTCGCGGCCTCGGCCGTCGGCGTCGCGATCGGCGCGCTCGAGGCCTTTCGAGAGCAGTCGAAGACCCGCGTGAACGTGCGAAACCAGACCCGCGTGGCCGAGGATCCTTTCTTCCACCTTCGACTGGCGGAGTCAGCCGCCGAAGTGGACGGCGCGCGCGATCGGATGCTGGCGAACTTCCGAGAGATGATGCGTCTGGCCTCGGCCGGCACCGAGATCCCGCTGACCGAGCGTGCCCGTTACCGCTGGGATGCCGCGAAGGCGATCGACTGGAGCGTTCGAGCCGTCGACCGGATGTTCGACGCGAGCGGCGGCCGGGGGATCTTCCTCGACAACCCGATCCAGCGGGCCTGGCGCGATGTGCACGCGATGCGAGCGCACGTGGCCAACAATCCGGAGAAGATCGCGTCCGTGTTCGGTCGTTCGGAGTTCGGACTCCCGCCCCTCGATATCATTTTCTAGCGAAACGGCTTCGAGGACAAACATGGCGACGAACTGTAAGGACATTTACGGCTCTCGATCGAGGGCGAAAGATGGCAGCGCGACGATGGATGACTACGTACGCCTTTGCGCGTAGAGAGAGTCTTACGAAACGGTGAGACTCACCATCGATGTGTTTGTCCGAGAGGTCGTGACAGATCGGGATCTCACGCGGCTGCTCGTCGCAATGTTCCTCTCAATGCAGGCTACCTCTACCCTCCGTAGCGCAGTAACGACATAAAATAACGACATAAAGTGCTTGCGACGGCGGCTGAACGGTGTCTATCGTTCACTCGGCCGTCGGCCGCTTGACCACGCGGCTAGAAGGAGGCAGCCATGCCGACCCAACCTGATCGAAGGACGGTTCGAGGTAGTGAACGCACGGTCCTCCCCGGCGCCCACGCAGCCGGACCGGTCGCCAAGGACGAGCGCTTCGAGGTCACCGTCCGGGTCCGCCGGAAAACGCCGCTCCAGAACATGGCGGCACAAGGTTTCAATGCGGATCAGCTCCCTGGCCGACGGCGCTATCTGACTCGCGAGCAGTACTCCGCCGAGCACGCGGCTGACCCGGCCGATCTGGAGAAGGTCGCGGAGTTCGCGCGCAGCCACGGTCTCGTCGTGGTCGACACGAGCGCGGCCCGGCGCAGCGTCTTCCTATCCGGAACGGCGGCGGCTTTCGAGACCGCGTTCGGAACCACGATCGAGCAGCAGGAGCACGACGGCGGCACGTATCGTGGTCGGACGGGCCCTCTCACCGTGCCTGCCGAGCTGGCGGATATCGTCGAAGGGGTCTTCGGGATCGACGATCGCCCCGCGGCGAAGCCGCACTTCCAGCGACAGAAGGCGCCGGCCGGTGTGCAGCCGCATGCCGTGGGAGTCTCCTTCACTCCGCCCGAGCTGGCGAAGCTTTACAATTTCCCGGCCGGCCTGGACGGCTCCGGTCAATGCATCGGGATCATAGAGCTCGGCGGCGGATATCGGCCCGCCGACATCAAAGCCTACTTTCAGAAGCTCGGCCTGCCCGTGCCGAACGTGAAGACCGTCCGGGTCGACGGCGGGCAAAATCACCCCACGACCTCCAACAGTGCTGACGGCGAGGTGATGCTCGACATCGAGGTCGCGGCGGCGGTGGCGCCGAAGGCCCTCATCGCGGTGTATTTCGCCCCCAATACGGACAAGGGCTTCCTCGACGCCCTCACGCTGGCCATTCACGACACCGTCAACAAGCCCTCGGTGATTTCCATCAGCTGGGGCTCTGCGGAGGCCAACTGGACGGCCCAGGCCAAGACCTCGTACGATCAGGCGCTGCAGACGGCGGCGTCGCTGGGGGTCACGGTCTGCTGCGCCTCCGGGGACAACGGATCGGGAGACGGCGAAACCGACGGCAAGGCACACGTCGATTTTCCCGCCTCGAGTCCGTTCGCGCTCGGGTGCGGCGGCACCAAGCTAGTCGTCTCCGGCACCACCATCACCAGCGAGACGGTGTGGAACGAAAATCCCACCAACAGCGCGGGTGGTGGTGGGGTCAGCGATTTCTTCCCGGTGCCTACGTACCAGACCACGACCGGGATCCCGCCATCGGCCAACCCCGGCGGCCACAATGGTCGCGGAGTGCCAGATGTCGCGGGCGACGCCGACCCGGCGACCGGCTACCAGGTTCGTGTCGACGGGCAGGAATTCGTGATCGGCGGCACCAGCGCGGTCGCCCCGTTGTGGGCGGGACTGATCGCGCTCATGAACCAGAAGCTCGGGCACCCAGTCGGCTTCCTCAATCCGCTCCTCTACGGCTCCCTTGCGGGCAAGGGGGTGTTCCGCGATATCACTTCGGGAAATAATGGGGCATATTCGGCCAAGACCGGATGGGACCCCTGCACCGGATGGGGATCACCCATCGGTGCCGAGCTGCTCCACTCGCTGGGCGGGTGACGAACGGCTGAGCCGGCGCAGTGCCCCAGACCGACGCGGCTCGATGATCCTTTCGCTGACCCGATGCCCCGCCGGTCCGAACGCTAGCGCGCCCCCACCCCGATGACAGAGAGACTTCCGTACCAAACGTGGCGAAAGGGGGGAGGCATGGGATTTGTCGCTTGGCTCGTGGTTGGTCTTATCGCAGGGTGGCTTGCTGGCCAGGTTATGCGGGGTGGTGGCTACGGCGTTGTCGTTGACATCATTCTCGGGCTAGTCGGCGGGGTCATCGGCGGCTGGGTCTTCGGCCTTTTGGGAATCTGGCCGGCCGGGGGCATGATCGGCTCCATCGTTGTTGCATTTGTTGGCGCTGTGATTTTGGTTGGGATTACCCGTTTGCTGAAAACGGCTTGACGGAGTGACAGGGACGACAACAATCCGGTCGCCGTCTCAAACGAGATCAGAACGGCGGCCTCCTTAGCAAACGCCGGAGACCATGCGCAGGCCCGAAGCCGAACCCTGCGGTCCCATGCGAATCCGCTCCCGGGCGTGGGCAGCACTGATGCGCCGGGCCTTTGACCTGGACGTCGTCCTTGATCGGCGAGACGGGTGCGCAAGATGCCGGCATCGCGTCAGATATGCGTGCCCAAGTTCGGAAGGGTCTGCGATACGGCGTTCACATGGGTTCCTGGGGAGAGCCATTTGCGGGAGGGCGACCAGCGAGAGATAGGACTGATCTGGCGGATGGCCGAAGATGATCGCAAACGCCACCGCCTATTCTTCACCGGAAGCGGACTGAGGAATCAGTGCCTCATCGTCTTCTATCCAGGCCGGCAGACCGGGATGGTGGTTTTCACTAACGACGTGCTTCCTGACTCCTATCTGGAGGAGCTGAGCGACTCGGTGCTGCACGACCTCGAGTTTTAGCCGCTAGTCGCGAGTCGCGAGGACCCATTTACATCTTATTCATGCTCGGCCCTGGGCCCTTCACCTGTAGACCTTGTGGCCAGTAGGATGCGAGCCATGAGTCGCCATCTTCTCCGCATTGGGCCGCCGCTGCCTCCAGCCAAGCTCTGGGAGACCAGTACCTCATGCCCGGAAATGGATCGACTTGGCGCCAGAGACCTTTCTGTACGTTTCCAGGAAGCCATGCGTGCCACAACTTCCGCGCGTACTCCTTGTCGTCCGCGACCATCGCCTGAGCGATTTGGTCAATGGTCACGTCACGGTCCACGATCTCCCTGGGGTCCTCGTCGAACTCTCCTCTGAAGTTGGCTTCGGAGCTACGTGTGAGCGCCGCGTCAATCACCTCGTGCAAGGCGGTTTGAACTTTCGCCTGATCAGCGCCAATCATTCCTTCGAAGCGATAGAGCATTTGTGAAGGCTTCTCCCCAGCGGCTTTGTTTTCGCCCTTTTGCGCGATCTCAGGGCCTCCTCCACCCGGCGTTTCGGATGTTTCGCCAGTCTGAGCGCCTCCCCCACCGCCTCCACCGAGTTTGGGGAGCGTGCGAACGGAGAACTTGACCAGGTCCTTTGTCATGTCGATGAGCGCGCCTCCCTTCGCAAGGTCGGCCATCGGCTTACCGAGGGCCTCCTTGACGAGGTTGCCGACGGCCCCGCCCGCCGCGCCACCGAGCACCGCGAAGAGTGCTCCCAGCGCTAAGTCCTGTCTGAGCTGGTCCTCCTTCGCCTTGTGAGTGAGAATGTCTTGTTGCGCGTCATATGCCCGCTCATAGGAAGCGGCTGCCGCATGGATCTTACTCGCGGCATTTCCCAGTTTGGCACCCGCTTTCGATTGGGCCGACGTGACCGCCATGTGGAAGTGTTGCAGGTCAAGAAGCGTGGTCATGTCTTCCACGTGCTTCAGTTCCTGAACCATGCCGGGCACCTTCACCCAGAACTCCAGCTTCGATTTACCGACTTTATCGGCCTTGAGAATCCAGATGAGTTTGTCGCCTTTCCACTGGACCGACTGGGTGAATCTGGGGCTGCTCCCCCTGACACCTACGTCAAGGCTGTTGTATTGCGGCTTGTCTATGCCGGAGAAGGTCGCCGACACGTAGAACTCATCACCCATGAAGCACGTTCCGTCCCTCCTTGGAGTACCCGGCGACTGGCCTCCATGCGTGAGCACGGTGAAGAAGTCAGCCTTCGGTGGGGGGACCGTTACCCGCACCGTCGCTGTAGACTCGAATCTGAGTACCGGGTCACCTGCCTCTGAAGGGAGCGAGTAATCAACAATCGGGTCAACATCGGTGGTGCCTACCGCTTTGGTTTTCGCTCTCAGAGTCGCTTTCGGCCCAGCCTTTGGTCTGACATCGTCGGGTATCAGGACTTTGCTGTCGTCAGCGTCCCAGTCCCAATCCCACTGGAAGTCGGTGCCGTGCGGCGCGCTGCCCGCATTTGTCACGCTGGTCTTGACCTCTACCCACTCGTTGATGCCGCGCACGATCTTGTCGGGAGACCGCGTGACCTTCGGGCGGTAGGAAGGTTTCTTCGGTTTAGGGCCATCGCGTTGGATGCGGAGCGAGGACATCCCAGACAGGTCAGCACCAGGAATACCGTCCAGCCTGCTCCTCTCACCCGGTTCGAGTGAGTCACCCGCGCCTGCTCGTGTCGCGATGCGTCTTGCGAGACCGCCATTTATCACCGGCGCCGTCGTTGCGTCGGAGATACGCTGGAGGTAGTGCTGCACGGCGCGGTTACCGTGGATATGCTGCAACTGCTGTATCGCCACGGCGCGCATCCCCAGGTTAGCGCGCCCCGGAAGCGCGCTTGCGGCCAGCAACAGCGCTGTATGCTGAGGCTGCCCTATTTCCGGAAAAGACACGTGGGCGGAGTCCGTCGAGCTCGCGACTTTCCCGCCGGGCTCCCTGCGTCGGGCCGCTCTGGTTTTTTGGAGTCGTGTGGCACGCATGACTCTGAGCTCCTCACCGCTGTCGACATCGAGTTCAGGCTCCGGCTTCAGACAGGCAGGGAGATTTGATTCGCTGAGTCATTCGGGAATGATGGGAGGATCGGTACCGGAGGCAGTCGAACTACAGCGCGGTGCGCACCTGAGAACACGAGCGAGTATCGCTGAGCCAGGAACAGGAGGTGCCCGAGGCTTACGAGCAAAGCGATGGCTCGAAACGCCCCGCGCAATGCTCTTGAGCGTGAGTTCTTTGAGACAAGGACGCGCAGCAACGTGCGATCCGTCGGCCGCGTGAGCAGCCGCAGTGTCGTAGACAAGACTCACGATATCGTCACCGTCAGCGCCATCGTAGATTCCAGCTATCCAGGATGGGTCTGGGGGGCTTGCGAAGGCGATGACGGGAAGCAGTGTCACGGCCAGAACGACCGGGAGAGCGGCAGCGATCGCTTGCCGCATGGAACGGGAGGGCATAGGCGGTGACGGCGGCTGCCGCGGACACGAGCCGGGGAACATGCTTAGCCTCCCATGGTCGAGCGGCCAGAAGCGGAAAGCGACGGAACACTAAGCGAGGTCAATTGCCTTTGTCAAGAAGACGATTCAGAGGACCCATAGGCCACACAGGCGGTGACCGCCGCCGCGTGCCCACGTGCTAATGTTGGCTACGCTCGCATGCGCTCGGCGCGGCCGCTCACCGCGGCGTTAGGTGCCTAGGAGAATTTGTCATGTTCAGCCATGCCCCCATGATCCCTTTCGTAGTACTGATCACGTGCCCTTTGGCCGTCGCCCCGGGTGTGGCCGGCGCCTGTGGTGGGCCACGTGAGGCCCGCGAAGCAACTCTTGCGTCGATTCAGGCCTTCATCCACACCAAGAAGATGACGGTACTAACCTTCGCTGGCTATTCTGGCGCCCAGTACCAAGAGCCAGAAGCGATGCTGGAGCATGCTACACGCGTCCTCGACGGGCAAGACCCTAAGAAGACATTAGTAAATATCGGGGCGACTGCGCTAGGCATCGGCGTTATCTACGAGATCGCGAAGCAAAAGGGGTTCACGACCATGGGTATTGTCTCCAAGCTCGTGCGCGACGAGCACGTCCCCCTCTCGAGATGCGTTGACTACGTATTTTATGTTCCGGACAGCACCTGGGGAGGGTTGGTACCAGGAGCCAGGCAGCTCTCGCCCACTTCAGCCGCGCTCGTTGCGGCAAGCGCGTCATTTGTGGCCATCGGTGGAGGCGATGTCACCAGAGATGAGATGCTCGCAGCGCGCGCCGCTGGCAAGCCGGTGACGTTCATTCCAGCCGACATGAATCACGAGATCGCTCGCGAGAAGGCGCAGAAGAGAGGCGAGCCCGAACCAACCGACTTCCGAGGTTCTGCGCATCTTGCGCTGGCTCCGGGCACCTAATCCTTCGCTCAAGCCGACCGGCTCTGTGGCATCAGTACCTGGCGTTCCACGTCCGAGCCTGGCAGGTTACGTTATAGCGACGGGGGCCCGGTTTTGCGGCGCTTCGCGACGCGCGGCGGCAGGCGATGGCGGCGCCCCAGAAGGTTCAGAGCCAGTACGCCGCGGCCGGACCGGAGCTCCGGCCGGTCGTGATTCGCCAGCTGCAGGACGCGCCGCGCCAGTACGCGAAGACCTCGATCGCCTTCCTGGATTTTCTCGACGCGCGCGACCGCCGCTTCCTGGCGCGCTATCCAGAAGAGATCGGGCGGATCACCAACATCCTCGAAGAGCACGCGCGGGTGCGTGCGGAGCTCGAGAAGCAGCTGCGCGAGCTATGACGTAGACTATCGGCGATGAGCGATGCTCGAGAGCACGCAGCGCGGCTGCTCCGCGCGTACCAGGCGCAGGAGAAGCGCTTCGTCGAGCGCCGGTTTCCGCTCGAGTTCGCGCCGGAAGTGCCCGTGCTCCGGGAGCTCTACAGCCAGGGCAAGGGCTTGCACTGGAACCCGGAGACCGACATCGCGTGGGACCGGCTCGATCCGTCCCGCTACGAGAAGACCACGCGCGAGGCGGCGAGCCGCACGTGGAGCCGGCGCGCATGGAGCGTCTACCCCGGGCTCACGGAGAGCACCGCGCTGCTGATCCGCTTCTGCCTGGAGTCCGGCTCGCTCGGGATGGACGCGAAGCTGTTCCTCTCGTTCCGTCCGGCCGAGGAGGCCAAGCACCTGGAGGTTTGCCACATGCTGGCCGAGCGCTTCGGCGGCTATACGGCCGATCCCGGCGAGCCGGGTCTGGCGCGTGTGAGCAATCACGCGTTCGGGCAGGCGGCGCTCGATGGCGATCTGCCGGTCGAGGCGTACATCGCGGCGCTCGGGGCGCTCGACGATCAGCTCGATCTCAATCTGTACCTGAGCCATCTGCAGCAGGCGAAAGACGAGATCGTGCGGGCGGCGCT
>DATGCY010000303.1:0-5143 GCA_035311385.1 Candidatus Methylomirabilota bacterium | reverse complement strand
AATCGCCAGCGTGGACTCCTCTACGATCCACGGCGGAGGCCGCGGCGGTGAGCGATCGCGTCCGCCTCTCGCGGCTCGTGCAGGTGTTCGCCTGGACCGGGCTCACCAGCCTGGGCGGCGGCCGCACCGCGTACTTCTACGACGCGCTCGTGATGCGCCGGCCCTGGATCACGAGCCACGAATTCATTCAGGACCTGACCATCTCCCAGCTCCTGCCCGGGCCGAGCTTCTCTAACCTGGGCGTGGCCCTGGGCGTGCGGCTGGCGGGCGGGCGCGGCGGCGCCTGGGGCGCTCTCGCCATCCTCGTGCCGGGTGCGCTCATCCTCCTCGGCCTTACCTGGCTGTACTTCCACGTGGGGTTCAGCCCCAAGACCACCTCGGCCATGCACGGCATGGGGGCGGCAGTGGTGGGGCTCGTCTTCGTCACCACGGGGCGGATGATCCGCACCGGAGTCCGCGACCTGAGAGGCCTGCTCATCTCCGCGGCCATCTTCCTCCTCGTGGGGCCGCTCCACGTCAACACCGCCCTCGTCATCGTCCTTGTGGTGCCGGTCTCCCTCTGGCTGTATCGGCCTCGCTCCGGCTCGTGATCCTCGATCTCGCCCGGCTGACCTGGACCTTCCTGTGGCTGAGCCTGATCTGCGTGGGAGGCGGGCTCGGGGTCATTCCCGAGCTGCAGCGGCAGGTCGTCGACCGCTACCACTGGGTGACGGCGCGCGAGTTCCTCGATGGCTACACCCTCTCTCAGCTCACCCCGGGGCCGACCATGCTCGTATGCGTCTTCGTCGGCTATCGCGCGCACGGCCTGCCCGGCGCCGTGCTCGCCACCGCGGCCATGTTCCTGCCCACCGCCATCATCACCGCGGTGATCACGCGGCACTGGGGCCTGCTGCGCGACCGGCCGTGGGCGCGAGCGGCAGAGCGTGCTCTGGCTCCCGTGGGCATCGGGCTCATGGCAGCAGGCGTCTACACCCTCGCGCGCACTGGCGTGCACGACTGGTCCAGCGCCGCCCTGGCCGCGATGGCCGCCGGCGTGATGTTCGTGCGCCGGGTTCCGCCCGTCCTCGCCGTGGTAGCGGCCGGTTTCATCGGGTGGCTCGCCGCTCTCTGAGGACGCGCGCGCCCTTGCCACGGCGGGGCCCTTCCTCTATCCTCGGCGGCACGTTGCCGTCGTCCAGGCATCCGAGGAGCTGACACCATCGCCACGTCGACGGTCGCCACCGCGCTTGGGCCCATCGCCACCACTGCCCTCGGCCCCACCCTCATGCACGAGCACATCGTCACCCGTTCGCCAGGGGTACACGAGAACTGGCCGCACCTCTTCGACCGACCAGGCATTCTCGCCAGCGCCGAGCGCAAGATGGCGGACCTCTACGCCCGCGGTATCCGTACCATCGTCGACCTCACCACGGTGGATCTCGGCCGCGACATCGAGCTGATCGTCGACGTGGCCCGCCGCGCGCGCGTGCAGGTGATCGTGGCCACCGGCGTGTGGTGGATGCCCCAGCGCTATTTCTTCGGCCACGGGGTCGACGAGGTCGCCGATCTCTTCGTACGCGACATCACCCAGGGCATCGGCGGCACGGGCGTCAAGGCCGCCATCATCAAGTGCGCCACGGACACCCAGGGCGTCACGCCGGTGATCGAGAACATCCTGCGCGCGAGCGCGCGGGCCCAGAAGGCCACGGGCGTGCCCATCTCCACGCACACGTGGGCGGCGGGACGTACGGGCGAGGCGCAGCAGGCCATCTTCGCCCAGGAAGGCGTGGACCTGCGACGCGTGATCATCGGCCACAGCGGCGACAGTGACGACCTCGGCTACCTCCGCGGGCTCATGGAGCGCGGGAGCACCATCGGCATGGATCGCTTCGGCCTCGAGCATTTCCTGCCCACCGCGAAGCGCGTCGAGGTGCTGGCCCGGCTCTGCGCCGAGGGCTATGCGGGCAAGATGGTCCTCTCCCACGACGCCAATTGCTGGACGGATCTCCTCTCCGAGGAGGAGAAGCTCCGCACCCGCCCGCGCTGGAACTACAACCACATCTCGGACGACATCCTGCCCGCCCTCCGCGCCGCCGGCGTCACCGAGGATCAGATCGATCAAATGCTCGCGCGCAATCCCCGGGCGATTTTCGAAGCCTCCGGGCTCTAGCCGCGGGACGCGCATGAGGTCAGCTCGCGAGGTGATTCTGGCCTGGGTGGACGCGTTCAACCGGCGCGACCCTGAGGCGGCCGCCGCTCTCTATCACGACGACGCCACGAACCTGCAGGTCGCCATCGGCCAGCCCCTGGTGGGCCGCGCGGCGATCCTCGAGGATCTACGCGCCTTCTTCCGGGCCTTTCCCGACTCCTTCACGAAGGTGGAGGGCATGCTCGAGGACGGAGAGTGGGTCGCCCTCGAATGGTCGGGAGGAGGCACGTGGCGAGGCGTGCTCGGCGGGCAACCGGCCACCGGCCGCGCTTTCACGCTCCGCGGATCGGGCTTCTTCCACGTGGTGGAAGGGAAGATCAAGTTCCAGCGCGGCTACTGGGACAGGGCGACCTGGTTCGGCCAGCTCGGACTGCCCATCAGCTAGGCGGGCGTGGTCATCGACAACGACGATCGCGACCCGTCCTATATCGTCGAACCGGCCAGGGAGGTGCCGCCATGAAGCCGCAGCCATTGATCGCCGTCGGGGATGTCGAGGCGAGTAGCCGGTGGTACCAGCGACTGCTCGGGGCTAGGAGCGGCCACGGCGGACTCGAGTACGAGCAGATCGTCGACCCCGCGGGCACGATGGTTCTGCAGCTCCACGCCTGGGACGCTCACGAGCACCCCCACCTCGGCGACCCGGACCGGCGGCCCTACGGCAACGGCGTCCTCCTGTGGTTCCAGCTCGATGACTTCGCCGCCGCCGTCGAGCGTGCTCGCGAGATGGGTGCGACGATCCTCGAGGGCCCGTGCGTCAATCCCAGCGCCAACCATCGCGAGATCTGGGTGCGCGATCCCGACGGCTACGTGGTCGTCCTCGCCAGCGCCTACGGTGACCTCTGATGGCCATGGCCGACGAGCGCCGGCGCGTGGACGACTGCGATCTCTGCCGCGCCAAGCGCCTGACGCCCTGGTACCACGAGGACGACATCTGCTGGATCGCCGAGTGCGACGTATGCGACGTGCCCATGGTGGTCTGGCGTTGGCACGGCACCACGCCCCCGCCCGAACACCTCGAGCACATGCGGGCCCGCCTGCACGACGTGGCTCTCTCCCACGTGGGCGAGTACTACGTGGACGACCACATGCGCAACATTCCCGACCACTACCACGCGCACGCAAGGCCCAAGGGCGGCTTTTTCGGGACGCGCCGCCCGTAGCACGGGGAGCCCGGGCCGGGATGGTAGAATCGGCCTCCGATTCGACACGATCGACCTCCGGGGAGCGTGCATGCAACTGGAACCGAAGCGGTTCGCCGACGCCATCGCGCTCTTTCCCCACGGCCGCATCGATCACGCGACGGCCGATGACTTCCGCGCCGCGCTGACGCCGCACCTGGCGAGCTGCGTGGCAGGCGGCGATCGGCTCGTCCTCGACTTCTCGGGGGTGGAGTACATCAGCAGCGTGGGGCTGCGGGTGCTCATTCTCGCCTCCAAGCAGGTGAAGAAGCAGGGAGGGGCCCTCGCGGTGTGTGGGCTCCAGCCCGTGGTGCGCGAGATCTTCGAGATCAGCCGGTTCAATCTCGTGCTCGACGTCTTCCCCGCGCTGCGTGAGGCGCTGGCCAAGCTGTCGCCGCCCGCCCTCGCCGCCTTCGACACCGTCTGAGGCCGCGGCATGCTCGTGCGCTTCTGGGGCACGCGAGGGTCCATCCCGGTAGCCATGAGCGGCACGGAGATCCAGCGCAAGCTCGTCACCGCCCTCGTGCAGGGCGCGGGGCGCAGCCTCGACACCGAGGAAAAGGCGCGCGCCTTCGTGGAGCGCGAGCTCGCCTTCCCTGTGCGCCACACCTTCGGCGGCGAGTCCTCCTGCGTGGAGATCGAGACGGGAGAGGGGGAGTACGTGCTGTGCGATCTCGGAAGCGGGGCGCGCCGCTTCGGCAACGGCGTGCTCGCCGCGCGGGGCCCTGCCGGCCATCGCTTCCACGTCTTCATGTCGCACCTGCACTGGGATCACATCCTGGGCTTCCCCTTCTTCATGCCCGCGTACCTGCCGGGCAACCACGTGCGCATCTACGGCTGCCACGACAGGTTGGAGGAGGCCTTCCGGCACCAGAACGCCGCTCCCTGCTTCCCCGTGGACTTCTCGCGCATGGGCGCCCGCATCGAGTTCGTGCGCCTGGAGCCGGAGCGCCGCTACGAGATCGCCGGTCTCTCCGTACAGCCCAAGCTCCAGCGCCACGGCGGCGACTCCTACGGCTACCGCTTCGAGCGCGGGAGCCGCGTGCTCGTCTACTCGACTGACTCCGAGCACAAGCAGGACGATCCCGCCGAGATGGCGGCCTTCGTGAAGTTCTTCCACGAGGCCGATCTCGTGATCTTCGACGCGCAGTACTCCCTTGCCGACGCCATCTCGATCAAGGAGGATTGGGGGCACTCGAGCAACGTGGTCGGCGTGGAGCTGTGCCAGCTCGCGCGGGCCCGCCGCCTCTGCCTCTATCACCACGAGCCCGTCTTCGACGACGAGCGCCTCGCCGGCCTCCTCGCTGAGACGCGGCGGCTGGAGGAGATCACTCGCGCGCGGGCGGGGCACCGTGTGGAGGTGCTGGCCGCCTACGACGGCCTGGAGATCTCGCTCTGAGCGAAACAGGATGAAGGAGCCGACGCCACGCGAGCGCGCCCACTGGGCGGAGCGTCGCTGGGCGCGCGCACTCCGGGGCCGGCGCGGCCGGCCGCTCGGGTTGCTGGTCCTCGCTGGCCTGCTCCTGCTCGTCGTCTTCCCCGAGGTGCCGGGGTTCCGGCAGGTCCGGCTCGCGTCCTTCGACGCGTATCAGAGCGTCGTCCCGCGCGTGCCGCGCTCCGCCCCGGTGGTGATCGTGGCCATCGACGAAGAAAGCCTGCTTCGTCTCGGGCAGTGGCCGTGGCCGCGTACGTCACTCGCCGCGCTCGTGAACCGTGTCGCTGCGGCGCAGCCCATCGCCATTGGGGTCGATATCCTCATGCCCGAGCCGGACCGGCT
>DATGCY010000302.1:0-2385 GCA_035311385.1 Candidatus Methylomirabilota bacterium | reverse complement strand
GCGTTGGTGGGATCGAGCGCGATGGCCTTCTGCGCCGCCTCCACCGCCTTGGCCGGCTCGTTGGAGCGGGCCAGCCACTGCGCGAGCTGAATCCACAGGACCGGGGTGTCGCGGTCACGATCGATGGCCTGCCGGAGGGCGGCGATGGCCTCCTGGCTCCGGCCCGCGCGCGCGTTCATCTGCGCGATCGAGTAGTAGTAGTAGGCGGCGGCGCGTGGGTCGCGAATTTGCGGGGCGGGCGCCTCGGCCGGCGTGTCAGAGGAGTCCGCGGTGGTCTGGCTCTGGGCGGTGACGCAGCCTCCGAGGGCGACCGCCGTGGCCAGGACGATCCAGGGTCGAATCATGAGGGCTCCGAAGCGGCGGAAACGCGACGCTCCCCGCGCGCCAGCAGGTCCTTGGTCAGAAGCCGAGTGAACGATGCGGCGAGCCCGTGATCGGCGAGCCGTCGAGCGGCGTCGTCCACCTGCCGCGCTTCCTCGGCGCTCAGTTGCCGCGAGGGAGCATCAAATCTCGATCGAACGGGCGCCGTGGGCGCGCCCGCCACGTTCGACCCCAGCACGAATCGCACCGCGCTCACCGCGGCGGCGTGCCGCTCCTGCAATCGGTTCGCGATGGACGCGCCTCGCAAGGTGAGCTCGTGGAGCCACGGCGAGTTGTCCACGCTCACTTCGAGCACGGATTGACGCAGGGCGATCGGACGGGAACGGCGCGCGGCCTCGGGGCCGATGATTTGAGCCCACTCCTTACAGATGGTCGCCACGAACAGGCGCTCGGCGAGTGCGGGCACAGCCTGGGTCAGCAGATCGCCGACACGCACAGGACTGTGGCTGCCCCGCGTTCCCATCGTAGGCCACATCATACTTGAGGGAGACGCTGGGTGCCATACGTTACGGGAGAGGTAAATGGCCGCCAAATTGACTCCCTCCGGACCGGCCCTTATCATGGCGCTGCCATGGGGCGCCCTCAGCGTGGTCAGAGCCTGTCCGTCACCATAGACGACCTCGCATTCGGGGGGGAAGGCGTCGGCCGGGTGGGTGGGTATGTGGTATTCGTCCGCGGAGGCATCCCTGGAGACCGACTGCGCGTTCGTCTGGATCAGGGACGCTCTCGCTTCGGTCGAGGCACCATCGAGGCGGTCGAGGAGCCGTCGCCGCATCGCGTGGAGCCGCCATGCCCGTACTTTGGGCGCTGCGGCGGCTGCCGGCTCCAGCACGTGGACTATCGGGCGCAACTCGCGTTCAAGTCCAAGCAGGTGCTCGACGCGATCGAGCGCATCGGCGGCCTCGAGAAGGTTGAGGTGCGGCCCATCCTTCCTGCCGAGCAGACCTACGGCTACCGCAACAAGATGGAATTCACGGTGGCGCGCCCGCGGCACGGCGAGGGCCTGACCATCGGCCTGCACGAGGCCGAGCGCTACGACGCCGTGCTCGACATCGAGCGGTGTCTTCTGCAGTCCGACCGCATGAACGCCCATCTCGACGAGGCGCGACGCTTTTTCGCGGCGAGCGGCCTCACCGCATGGGACCAGGACTCCGGCGAGGGCTTGCTCCGCTTCCTCATGCTGCGCGAAGGCTATCGCACGGGCGAGACCATGGTGAACGTGGTCACCTCGTCGCCCGCCGTATCGGAGCTGGCTCCGCTCGCCGAGCGGCTGGGCGCCCTCTCCCCGCGCGCCACGAGCGTGGTGATGAACGTCAATCCCAAGAAGGCGAGCGTGGCCATTGGGGTCGAGGAGCATCTGCTGGGCGGGCGCGATCACATCCGCGAATCGCTGGGCGGCATCGAGTTTCAGGTCTCGGCCAACTCGTTCTTCCAGACGAACACCGCGCAGGCCGAGCGTCTCTTCGCCCTCGTGCTCGAGGCGACGGAGCTCACCGGCGAGGAGACGGTGCTCGATCTCTACGCGGGCACGGGTGCCATCAGCCTTCAGCTCGCGCGCCGGTGCCGGCACGTCTACGGCGTCGAGCTCGCCCCCGCCGCCGTGGCCGACGCCGCCCGCAACGCCGTGGCCAATGGCATCGACAACTGCACGTTCCTCGCCGGCGAAGTCCGCTTCGCGTTGCCACAGCTCATCGCCCAGGGCGTTCGCGCGGAAATGGTGGTGGCGGATCCTCCGCGTGCAGGCTTCCATCCCAAGGCGTTGCGCGCGCTCATCCAGCTCGCCCCCGCCCGGATCGTGTACGTCTCGTGCAACCCGGCCACCCTCGCTCGCGATCTCGGCGAATTGGTGCACGGCGGCTATCGGGTGGACTGGGTCCAGCCCGTCGACATGTTCCCGCACACCCCGCACATCGAGGCCATCGCCCGCCTCACCCTCAAGCCGGCGGGAACGTAAGCGCATGACCGAGCGCGGAGCAGCGATGCGCGCCTACTTTGGGCCCGCGG
>DATGCY010000301.1:0-3393 GCA_035311385.1 Candidatus Methylomirabilota bacterium | reverse complement strand
GGAGGTCATACTCGCCGACGCGGCGCGAGCGCCGCGATAGCCATCACACCAGAGGAGGCCCACCATGGCGTACGACGTGCCCCAGCTCCTGAAGATGAGCCAGGCCCAGCTCGATGAGTTGTTTTCCAAGAGCCCGGCCGGCGAGATCCCCGACGGCGAGGGCGACGGCACCGCCATCGTGGCCGCGGGCTCGGCCTTCACCCCCGACATCGCGGCCTTCATCAATCACTTTGCTTGGCAGGGGAAGATCTTCGACGCCAAGAAGGGACTGCTCAAGAACCGGATCAGCACGTTCGGCGTCCACGCCATCATCGCCAAGGTCTACAAGGGGCCGAGCTGGTTCGACGGCACGGAGTGCATCGTCCTCGACTATTCCGAGACCTCGTTCGTCGCCCATTGGATTCGCGACGAGATCCGGCAGATCGAGCCGAAGCTCTACTTGGGCCTGGTGTACCAGGACCGGAAGCGTCTCATCGACTTCGCGCTCAAGTTCTGAAGGCGTAGGGCGCACGCCGGGTGACGGCGCCGGCGCGTCGAGGGCCGCCTACACGCGGAAGGATGCGTGCTCCGCCGTCCACTGCTTGAGCAGATCGGGATCCGGCTCCTGCTCGATGCCGGGCACGCGCGAGGTTGTCACCTCGCCGGGACCGCTCAGCACGATCTCCGGCTTGCCCACGTCGTTGTTGTAGAAATAGGCGGAGGGGAAGATGTCGCCCGCATAGGTGAAGTTGGGCAGGGTGGCCAGCTCCGCGCAGATCGCC
This sequence comes from Candidatus Methylomirabilota bacterium, assembly GCA_035311385.1. GTDB lineage: Bacteria > Methylomirabilota > Methylomirabilia > Rokubacteriales > CSP1-6 > AR37. The sequence goes on along the minus strand of DATGCY010000301.1, from coordinate 2,632 downwards.
CCGCCCACCGCACTCTCCAGCATGCCCCCGACCCAGCAGGGGATGCCGTGCTCGGCGCACAGCGCCTGGATGTCGCGTGAGGCAGAGAGGCCGCCCACGCGGGCCATCTTGATGTTGACGACCTTGCAGCTGCCCAGTCGAATGGCCGCCTGCACGTGAGCCAGGCTCTGCGCGCTCTCGTCGAGGCACACGGGTGTCTCGATGACCCGCTGGAGATCGGCGTGGTTGACGAGGCTCATACCGTCGTCGGCCAGCGGCTGTTCGATCATGGCAAGGTGGAAGCGGTCGAGCTTCCGGAACATCTCGGTGTCTGCCGGCGAGTAGGCGGCGTTGCAGTCGATGTGGAAAGTGTGCCGCGGGAAGGTCGAGCGCACCGCCTCCACCATGGGCAGGTCCCAGCCTGGCCGGTACTTGAGCTTGATGCGCGGGAAGCCCTGATCGATGGCGACCTGGATCTTCTGCAGGAGGACGTCGATGGAGTCTTGGACGCCGAAGTCCGCGCCCACCGCCACCCGGTCGCGCGTGCCGCCGAGCGCGCGATGGAGGGGCAGCCCGCGCCGCTTGGCATCCAGCACCCACCAGGCGATCTCCAGGGCAGCGCGCGCGAACTGATTACCCTTGATCAGGGCGAGGCGATCGAGGAGATCCTCCGCCGCCTCGATGTCCTGCCCGATGATTCGCGGAGCCATGTGCTCGCGCACGGTGTGGAAGGTGGCGAGCGTGTGCTCGGCAGAGTAACCGGGCAGCAGGGGCGGGCAGCTCTCGCCCCAAGCCGCGTGGCCGCCGCCTTCCATACGCACGAGTATCGTGTCGGTATAGTACTGGTCTGCGTAGGAGGTCTTCCAGACGAAGGCGAGAGGAAGCCTCGCCCAGTAGACGTCGATGCTCTCGATCTTCATCCCTGGGTCCTTTCGGGTGAGGCGCGGGAGAGGCGTCGTCGTGTGATGCGAGTCTAGGCGGGGAAGGGCGCTGTGTCAAAGGCCTTCCCGCCGAGGGGGAACGATCGCTCGGCCTGGCCCGTTGATGGAGCGCGGGAGGAGATCATGCGCGTCCTTCGATCATCGCTCGCCGCCCTGTTTCTGACTGGCTCTCTCCTGCTCGCCGCCGGCTGCGCGTCGTCCTATACCTCGGTCGCCCCCGAACGGGTCGACGCGGTGCCCGCCGGTGCCTACCACGTCAAAGTTTCCGAGGATCGCGGCGCCGGCCAGGGTTATGCGGCCGTCCTTCTCGAAAAGGAGACGAATTCGGTGGTCGTCGACTCGCCCATGGTGGATCGCGGCAATTCCACGGGAGCCGGCGCTTTCCAAGCCGGCATGCGTCCCGGGTTCATCGTCTATGCGATTCGGGGCAGCTCGGGCGCAGTGGAGGCTTATCTCCTCGCCTCGCCGCGCGCCCGCGTGCGCGTGTGGGACCAACCGGGCCACGCGGGCGCTCTCATGGTGACCCTGAGCGATGTCACGAGCGAGCCTGAGATGGGCGGTGGAGGCGGGGGCGGCGGCGCGGGAGGTGGAATGTAGTAGGATCGGCGCGCGCCGTCACGGGGCGCATCGCTGTGCACGCAGGTCTTCCGAGGACACAGCATGCGGCTTGCAGGCAAGGTGGCGCTCGTCACGGGCGCGCAGCAAGGTATCGGTCGGGCCATCGCCATCGCGCTCGCGCGTGACGGCGCCGACGTGGGCGTGAACTACCTCGACGACGCCGCGGCGGCGGAGAGCGTGGCCGGCGAGATCCGGGCGCTCGGGCGGCGGGCGCTCATCGTGCAGGGTGACGTGTCGCAAGTCTCGAGCGTGGCCGCCTTCGTGCAGATGGTGACGGAGTCGCTGGGCTTGCCCGAGGTCCTCGTGAACAACGCGGGCGTGTTCCCGCGGGCGAGCTTCCTGGAGTTGGGTGAGCGCGAGTGGGACCATGTGCTCGGCGTCAACCTGAAAGGGAGCTTCATCTGTGCACAGGCGGTGGCGCGCGCGCTGGTAGCCGCGAACCGTCCCGGGGCCATCGTCAACATCTCGTCGTCGGCCGTACGCGGCGACCCGCGCGGCGTGCACTACTCCTCGAGCAAGGCGGGCGTGGTCGGGCTCACGCGCGCCATGGCCCTGGCCCTGGCGCCCCACCGCATTCGCGTCAACGCCATCGCTCCCGGTCTCACCGACACGGCGCAGCCGCGCTATGGCAACACGGAAGCGCAGATCCAGGAACGGGCGCGTGAGATTCCCCTCGGGCGCATCGCCCAGCCCGAGGAAATCGCCCGCGTCGCGGTCTTCCTCGCCACCTCCGAGGCAGGCTGGATCACCGGCGAGCTCATCCACGTCAACGGCGGTTTCTACATGGCCTAAGTTGACTCGGAGGGGGGCTTTGCCCCCCTTCCGAACCTCCCCCCAAGCGGGTTGCGCCGGCGGAGCCGGCGCTCGAACGCTGCCGCTCTAGCCCGGGTTATTTAAGTAGTGCCCGCGTGCGATCGGGGCGGGTGGCGGTGGGGGCGGGGGGCGCTCCGGCGGAGTGGGTGACGCAGCTGGAGCGCTCCCCGCCCCCGACGACGGGCCCCGACCCCGCCTCGCGCTCCGCACGTTCGTGAATATTCGACGAGGCGCGGTCTCGAGGCTCCGCTTGAGGGCCGACGTCGCGGGATCAAGCTGGT
>DATGCY010000300.1:0-8738 GCA_035311385.1 Candidatus Methylomirabilota bacterium | reverse complement strand
GGGACGCTCCATCCAGCTCTCCCCGGCGTCCTCGCTGGCGAACACCTGGCCCCCACTGGTGGCGCAGTACATGCGTCGGGGCTGGCGAGGGTCGAAGGCGACGGCGAAGATGGTGGTGTGCGCTTCGACGCCCATCTTCATCCGCGTCCAGGTGGCGCCCCCGTCCTTGCTGCGGAACAGAACGCCCAGATCGCTCTGGAAGCTCGCGCCGGCCGCGACCCAGATGGTCCTCGGGTCGCCGGGAACCTCGCGGATGTCGCGGCAGTAGGTCTGCCCCTTGGGGTTCAGCGGCTCGAGCCGCGCGCTGGCCCAGTGCTGACCCCGATCCGCGCTGCTGAACAGGCCCGCCCGGCCAATTGCGAAGACGGTGCCTGGGCGCCACCGCCCGACCAGCACGCCGTGCATGTCGACCGTGTCGTCGTTCACGTACTGCCCGTGGCTCATGTTCTCCCAGTGCTCACCGCCGTCCAGGCTGCGGATGACTCCGCCGACCTCGATGGCGCCGTACAGCTCGTCGGGATTGGCCGGATTCACGGCGAGCTGGAGCACGCGCTTGGCCGGGTTGGCACCGGGAGCCACAGTGACCTCCGGAAAGCGCACCGTCACCGGGAGCTGCCGCCAGTGGTCACCGCCGTCTTCGCTCCGAAAGACCTCGCAGTTCTCATATCCCGCGTACAGGACCTCGGAGTCGCGACCGAACGACAGCGACCACACCGGCAAGCCGTGATCCTGGACGTCGAGTTTCTCCCACTGCTCGCCGTGGTCGGTGCTCCGATACGGACCGTGCTGGGTGCCGACGTACACCATTTCCGGGTGGTCAGGATGCGCGGCGATGGCGCGGATGGCCGGCGCCTCCGGCAAGCCACGCGTCACCAGCTCCCAGCGAGTGTCGCCCGTGGCCATGCGATAGAGCCCCGACTGGACGGGCCGGCCCGAGCCGGTCTCGCCGGCCAGGCCTACGTATACGTAGGACGTGCGTTTCGTGGTCATGGCCTGCTCCTCTCTCGCCGGGGCGATGCGGCCCCTGGTCAGTCCCACAGCCGGGTCGAAAAATATCGCTCGCCAAGGTCGTTGAACAGCGTGACGAAGCGCCCGCGACGCTCGCGCTTGGCAACCCGCTCGACGCCCGCCAGGTAGGCACCGGACGACTGTCCGACGAAGAACCCGGCCGCGGCCAGGCGTTGGCACATCTTATACGCCTCTTCGACGCCGACCGACACGCGCTCGTCGATGACGCTCTCGTCGAGGATCGCCGGCACGATGTCCTCGGGACGGCCGAGCGGCTTGAGCCCTTCGACGCCGGGGAACGCCTCGGGGATGATGCAGACGACGCGCACACGTGCATCGTGCTCCTTGAGACGTCGCCCGAGGCCAGTGATCGTTCCGCCGGTGCCGACACCGACAACCAGGTGGCTGAGCCGGCCGTCGGTTTGGGTCAGGATTTCCTCGGCCGTCGTTTCGTAGTGGGCGCGCCAGTTGTCGTCGTTCCCGTACTGGTCGCAGAAGAAATACCGGTCGCCGTAAGTCTTGGCCCGGCGATGCACCTCCCGCAGCGCTTCGTCGTAGCCTAGCAGGGGATCGGTCACCGTGAGCTGGGCGCCGTGCGCGCGCATCCGCTTCTTGCGCTCCATGCTCGCGTTGTCGGGGATGACGATCTCGACGGGGATGCCGATGAGTCGCCCGATCATCGCGTAGGCAATGCCGGCGTTTCCCGATGAGCTGTCGAGGATGGTCTGGCCGGGCCGGAGTCGACCGTCGTCGAGGGCGCTCAGCACCATGCGCAAGACGGGACGGTCCTTCAGGGAGCCTCCCGGGTTGAGGCATTCCATCTTGGCCAGCACCTCAACCTCGGGGAGTTCCTCGCGGAACAGGTGGACCGGCACCAGCGGCGTCTGGCCGATCGCGCGCAGCGCCGGGTAGTCCGCCAGCCTTCGTTCGATGCGGGGGTCCCAGGACATGGCCATCATCATACTCGGCAATCAGGCGGCCGCGCTCCGCCGTCCGATGCGAAGCGCATCGAGCGGAGGGTCGGCGGGAGCGCCCTGCCGCACCATGCTCGTGCCCGTGTCGAATTGAGCTCAAATCCCAGGCGCCGGTTCACGAGGGTTGTGCATCCGATGGTCGCCCCTCACGCGCGGCCTTTGCTGGACGATCCCACGTGTGTTTGCGACCGTCCCGGCTGGGCAGGATCTGCTAGCATGCGCGTGGGGAACGTGCTTCTAGGAGTTCCTTCCGTCATCACCCAGCAGTCGTAGGAGGGGCCATGTCGACCCATGCGCAGACCGAGGCCAGGGCGCTTCGTAGCCGCCTGAGTCATCCCATCATCGACGCCGATGGGCACTGGGCGGAGTTCCATCCGCTCATGCGCCAGGAGTTTCGCCGCATCGGGGGCGATACGGCGGTCGAGGCGCTCCAGATGGCGAGCGCCCGCATCCCGAACTCGCTCAACATGTCGCTGCGCGAGCGCCGCCGGCGTCGGATCGGCCAGGAGGCCTTCTGGTTCCTACCCACCAAGAACACACTCGATCGGGCCACCGCCATGATGCCGCGGCTGCTCTACGAGCGGCTCGACGACCTCGGCCTCGACTTCTGCGTGATCTACCCGACGGCCGGGCTGGGCTACTATCGCCTCCCCTCGGATACGCACCGCCGAGCGCTCTGCCGAGCGTACAACGTGTATGCGGCCGAGCAGTTCCGCCCCTATGGCGACCGCATCATTCCGGCCGCCATCGTGCCCATGTACTCGCCGGAGGAGGCCATCGAAGAGCTGGAGTTCGCCAGCAAGCAGCTCGGCCTCCGCGTGGTCATGCTGGGCAGCCTCATCCGCCGCCCGATCCCCGCCCTCGTCGAGGACCACCCGGACGCTTCGAAGTTCGTCGAATGGTACGATTCCATCGGCATCGACAGCGACTACGACTACGATCCGGTGTGGGCCAAGCTCCGCGAGCTCAGGATCGCGCCAAGCTTCCACAACGGCGCCCGTTCCATCCTGCTGCGCAACTCACCGTCGAACTTCTGCTACAACCACATTGGCCATTTCGCGTCGGCGGCGGAGGCCACGGCCAAGTCGCTCTTCTTCGGCGGCGTTACGCGCCGCTTCCCGGAGTTGAACTTCGGTTTCCTGGAGGGCGGGGTGGGCTGGGCTTGCTCGCTCTATGCAGACCTGATCGGGCACTGGGAGAAGCGCAACCGCGAGGCGCTGGAAGCCACCAATCCCGCACGGCTGGATCAGCCCAAGCTGGTGACGCTGGCAGAAAAGTATGCTGTGCCGGCCATGCTCGAGGCGGTACGGCGCGGCGAGGGGCTGGACGACAACGGCAACGGCACCGGCAACGTCGAGGACCTCGACGACTACTCACGGTGCAAGATCAGCGGCAAGCAAGACTTCGAGGATCTGTACGTCCGCCGCTACTACTTCGGCTGCGAGGCCGACGACCCCATCAACGCGTGGGCCTTCAACCGCAAGGCCAACCCAATGGGCGCGCGTTTGAACGCGTTCTTCAGCTCGGACATCGGCCATTTCGATGTCCCCGACATGACCGAAGTGGTGCCGGAGGCGTACGAGCTGGTCGAGCACGGACTGCTCGACGACGGCGACTTCCGAGACTTCACCTTCGCGAACGCCGTGCGCTTTTGGGGCGAGGTGAATCCAGACTTCTTCAAGGGCACGGTAGTCGAGAAGCAGGCGGCCGAGGTGCTCGCGGCGTCGAGATAGGGGAGGATCGACGCGGTTCCGATAACCTCTTCGGCAGCGACAATGCATATGACCCATATCCGCTCGCCTCGCTGCCCGCCGCGTCGGCTCGCTTCTCCGGACCTCGCGAGGTACGCTCCAATCCAGGAGGCCGGCCATGAGCCCGCGCGTCGCGGCGTGCCCGACGATCGTCCTGACGATCGGGCACTCGACTCGATCGCTGAAGGAGCTCCTTGAACTCCTCGAGGCCCACGGAGTGGAGCAGCTCGCCGACGTCCGGACGATCCCGCGCTCGCGGCACAACCCCCAGTTCAATCGCGAGAGTCTCGCGGGCAAGCTTCGCCGGGCCGGGATCGGCTATACCCACATGCCGGCCCTGGGCGGGCTCCGCCACGCTCGGCCGGACTCGCCCAACCAGGGATGGCGTAACGCCTCGTTCCGAGGATTCGCCGACTACATGCAGACGCCAGAGTTCGGGGCGGGAATCGTGGCGCTGATCGACGCGGCCGTCTCCGCCCGAACCGTGATCATGTGCGCGGAAGCCGTGCCCTGGCGCTGCCATCGCTCGCTCATCGCCGATGCGCTCTGCGCGCGGGGCATTCGCGTGGAGCACATCCTGAGCGCGACACGCGCCGAGCCCCACGCGCTCACCGCGTTCGCGATGGTCAAAGGCACGCGCGTCACGTACCCGCCCGAACCTCTGCCGCTGGAGCGAGCGGCCCGTCCCTCTCCCGCCGCCGACTGAGGGGGATCTTCTTCCTCTTCGGGTTTTCGCGGGCGTCGAAGAAGGGCTGCCGCTGTCGCTGGACGGCCGCCTACAGCTGCCCCAGCTCGGACGCCGAATCTTGGCCCGTGTAAGAACGACTGACGGTCACGAATCCTGTGAAGCGGACGGTCACCGTGACCGTGCGGAAGGCCCGGAAGCCATCGCCGACCAGCCTCCGATACACTTCCGCAGCAAGAACCTAGGCCCGCTCGAGGATGAAGAGCGGTTCGAGTGTGTCCTGCTCGAACGTCTCCTGCTCTCCCACCGATTTCCGCTCCCACTCGTTCGATTCTCACGATCGACGATTCCAAGAGCGGCCCCTTCTGGGCTCTGGGAGCCCGTTCATGTCCCGGGCTCCGCTGATGTCTTGTAGCACGAGGCGCAACGAAACCGCGACAGGTCGTGGACGTCCTCGACGCGCCCCGGCATGCCAGCTTGACGGCGGGGGCTGCCGGGTATCACCTCATCTAGAAGGAGGACATGCTATGGCTCGCGTGCAAGCAAAGCCCGTCACCAACTGGTGTTCACAGGCGAAGCCCGACGAGCAAGGTCAGTGTGGGACCGACAAACTGGCCGAAGACGGGAAGCGTCATCATTGCGCGAAGTCGCCAGGGCATGCCGATGACCTGCATGCCTGCAAGTGCGGGATGCAGTGGAAGCACATGATGTAGCACACCCGTCTGATCTCCTCGCCCCCTTCTCCGGGAGCATAGGCGTGTGTGCCGGGCCGCCTCGCCGTCAGGGGCGTGTCCCAGCCGGCGGCTGCCTTTCGGCGGCGAGCGGCGCGTGATACAAGCATCGTATCCGCGTCGATGCTACGCGCCGAAGGCGGCCGCGAGTCGCCGCAGTTACGTGATGATCTCGGAAGATGGATGTTTGCCCACCTCTGGGTACGATCTCCTGCCAATTTCATTGGGGAAAGAGGAATGGCAGGGGTGAGCCTGTGGATCCAACTGGAGCGGAACTGACTTGACCGCCGTGTGCCAGCCATTCGTATCCCGCAGCTTGGACTTGTCGAGCAGATCCATGTAGCGCTGCACCCACGCATCGGGCGCCAACCCGACGCGCTTGGTCACTGCATCCACAGCCGCTTCATGGGAGGGGAACTTCGTCTTCTTCTTCGCGAAGTCGTTGACGACATCCGCATAGCATCCAAGCGAGATGTCAAATGCATAGCGATAGTCCTGACCGTGCTCCTGCTCCGCCGCGGCGAGTCTCTTCTCACCGCCGGGAAGGATTCTCACGTCCTCGGCATACTGGCCGTGACATTGTTCGGCCCCCTCACGTTGCTTCGGATCGTTTGGGTCAAGGGTGGAGGTGCGCGACATGGTCTTCATATCGTCGGCCTTGACAAAAAATGACTCGCAAGAAATCTGGACGGCTTTGGTCTTTTGAATCACGAATGCTTTGTCCTTGCCGGTGCGTATCTCTTTCGTGACAACTTCGGGAGGGGGAAAGTCTTGGGGCCCGTACCGGGTGACTCCCAGCGCATTCGAGGGCGGGCCTTTCTTCAGAAATTCATCGATAGAGAGACCCTTCGGAGTGCACGGCAACGAGCCGCCGTCGGATGGAAGCTTACATGGAGCGTCGACTGATGTGGAGGGCTTTTCCCCACCCTCTTCCTTCTTGGGTATCGTTTCCAGCGAAGGGGTTTTGGGTGGGCGAGGGTCTGGGCCGGGCTGCCGCTGCACGGTCGGACGGCCATTCAGTCGCAAAACCGCTGCGGCGTGGGCCGCCCGGGTATCGTGAGCAACGGCGCCGGTTTCCAGCATGCGATGGACCGCTCGATTACCAATCGTGCGCTGCAAGTGGAGGAGGGGAGCGGAGTAATGGACCGGCCCGCATGATGCCGCGTGCGACGGAGCCGAGCGCGATGACGCTCGCTCATGAGGTTGGTCTTGCCTTCGGACAAACATCCTCATGCGGCATCTCCTACCGAGGGGCGGCGCTGACGCCCAACGTATCACGGGTACTCGATGGAGAGTGTTGGGCCACTCTGAACGAAGAGCTTCGCCAGGGTGCAGTCTAGGCGACGTTCACGACCCGCCCTCCCTCGTCAATGTGGGGCACCGCGTTCGGGGCGCGATACCTGGGATGAGCTGCGACCATGTCCGCGATGACAGCCTGAAGCATATGCTTCACCCCTGATGGCCAATACTTCGATTTATCGCACCTACTTCACGTCTTTGATTGACGACCCTGAAGAGCCTTGTTACCGTGCGTCCAGCATTGCATCTCCCGATTTGAAGCGCGCTTGGCCGAGGTCAAAAGGGAGCACATGGGCTCTCCGGTCCCACTGGCTGACCGGCTCCATCGAGCGCGCTGCCGCGTCTTGGTCGAGGGAGTTGTCCAGGGTGTGGGGTTTCGCCCTTTCGTCTACCGGCTGGCCAAGATCCATCGGCTCGGCGGCTCAGTGCGTAATGGCCAACACGGTGTGGTGATCGATGCCGAAGGCGATCGAGAGGCGCTCGCGCGCTTCCTGGATGACCTCTGGTCCACCGCACCTTCCGTGGGGCGTCTTCGCCGGATCACGACCACCTGGACCTCGCCCGATGGTCATGGCGAGGAGTTTAGAATCGACCCGAGCTCGGGCGAGGGAGACCCCGCGCTTTTTCCCGCCCCCGACCTGCCCGTCTGCGTCGCGTGCCTCGCGGAGATGTTCGATGCGGGAGATCGACGACACGCCTATCCGTTCCTGAACTGCACGGCCTGCGGCCCGCGCTACACGATCCTCCGGGCGCTCCCGTATGACCGAGAGCGAACGTCCATGGCCTCGTTCTCGATGTGTCCGCGCTGCCGCGAGGAATATGAGGACATGGAGGATCGCCGCTTCCACGCCGAGCCCACCGCCTGTCCGACGTGCGGTCCTCGACTCGCTCTGCTGGACGCCGCCGGGCGGGCGCTCCCCGTGGCCGATCCTCTTGAGGAGACAGTCGCCGCGCTCCGCGCGGGCCGGATCGTCGCGGTCAAGGGATTGGGCGGCTATCACCTTGCCTGCGACGCGACCGCGTCCGAGGTGGTCAGCCAGCTGAGACGTCGCAAGGCACGCGACGCGAAGCCGCTGGCGGTGATGGTGGGCACCCTCGAGGCGGCGCGCCGACTGTGCGTCATCTCGGACGCCGAGGCGACTCTGCTCCAGTCACCTGCCCGTCCCATCGTGCTCATGGCGCGGCGCCCCTTCGGGGTAGGTCAGGGGGTGGCCGATGAGGTGGCTCCGCGACTGCGTCATCTCGGTCTGATGTTGCCCTACACGCCTCTCCAGCATTTGCTCTTCGGACGCATCGACTTCCCGTTGGTCATGACGAGTGGGAATCGCCGGGACGAGCCAATCGCCTTCGAGGATGGCGATGCCGTGGACCGACTGAGCGGCATTGCGGATCTCTTTCTGACTCACAATCGTCCTATTCAGGTCCGCTGTGACGACTCGGTCGCCCGATGCATCGACGGGGTCCCGCTCCTTCTGCGCCGTGCGCGGGGCTACGTGCCATTGGCGATCTCCCTTACCCATGAAGCGGTCCAGCCGATTTTGGCCTGCGGCGGCGAACTCAAGAGCGTGTTTGGTCTGGTTCGTGGTCGCGACGTCTTCCTCAGCCAGCATCTTGGCGATCTCGGCGATGAACGCGCCTACCGTGGCTGGATGGAGGCCATCGATCATTTTCAGCGTCTCCTTGCGCTCACGCCTCGCGTCGTCGCTCATGACCTCCATCCCGGCTATCGGTCAACCGCCTATGCGCAGAGACTCGATGGCGTCCGGCTTGTCCCGGTCCAGCATCATCACGCGCACATCGCGAGCTGTCTTGCCGACAACGGCATCGATGGGCGAGTGATCGGCGTCTCGTGGGATGGCACGGGCTATGGTACGGACGGGCACGTGTGGGGCGGCGAGTTCCTGCTCGCGGACCTGGAGGGGTTCGAGCGTGCCGGGTCCTTTCGAGAAGTGACCATGCCGGGCGGGGAAGCGGCCGTCCGCGAGCCGTGGCGCATGGCGGCTGCCCTGCTGCAGGCCGCCTATGGCGAAGCCATGCACGAGCTCGATCTGGCTTTCGTGCGCCGGCTCGACCGAGCGGCGTGGCGACTGTTGAGCCGAGCTGTCGAGCAGGGCGTCAACGCTCCGCTCACCTCGAGCGTGGGGCGGCTATTCGATGCCGTCGCGAGCCTCCTCAATCTTCGGGATCACGTGGATTTCGAGGCCCAGGCGGCCATGGAGCTCGAGGCCCTGGCCGAACCAGAGGCCGATCGCGTGTACGCGGTGGGCCTTCACGAGAAGGACCGGGGTCT
>DATGCY010000299.1:0-3044 GCA_035311385.1 Candidatus Methylomirabilota bacterium | reverse complement strand
CTCAACGAGCGGCATCCGCTCTTCGCGTGGCTGTCCCTCTTCAGCGTGGGCTTGACCGATCTCTACATCCGGCTGGTGTCCATGGGCGTCATCCGAGACGTGAGGATCTTCTAATGGCCACCGACAATACCTACGACAGCTACGAATACGACGTCCTGGTCATCGGAGCGGGCGGGGCCGGGCTGCGCGCGGCCATCGAGGCGCGAGCGGCGGGGCTCAAAACGGGGCTGATCTGCAAGTCGCTCCTCGGCAAGGCCCACACCGTGATGGCGGAGGGCGGCATCGCCGCCGCCATGGGCAACGTGTGGAAGGAGGACAACTGGCAGGTCCACTTCCGCGACACCATGCGCGGCGGCAAGATGCTCAACAACTGGCGCATGGCCGAGCTGCACGCCAAGGAGTCGCCCGACCGCGTGCTGGAGCTCGAGGAGTGGGGCGCCCTCTTCGACCGCACCAAGGAAGGGCTGATCAGCCAGCGCGACTTCGGCGGCCACCGTTACGCGCGCCTCGCCCACGTGGGCGACCGCACCGGCCTCGAGCTGATCCGTACCCTGCAGCAGCACGTGGTCCACCTCGGCATCGACGTACATATGGAGTGCAACGTTCAGCGCCTCCTCATGGACGGCGAGCGCGTGTCGGGAGCCGTGGGCTATTGGCGGGCGAGCGGGCGCCTCGCCGTCTTCAAGGCCAAGGCCGTCGTGCTCGGCACGGGCGGGGTGGGCAAGTGCTGGAAGTTCACCTCCAACTCCTGGGAGTCCACGGGGGACGGCATCACCCTCGCCCTCGACGCGGGGGCCGAGCTCATCGACATGGAGTGCATCCAGTTCCACCCCACGGGCATGGTGTGGCCCATGAGCGTGCGCGGCATTCTCGTCACGGAGAGCGTGCGCGGCGACGGGGGTACCCTCAAGAACTCCGAGGGCGTGCGCTTCATGTTCAACTACATCACCGACTACTTCAAGAGCGAGACGGCGGACAACGAGAAGGAAGCCGACGCCTGGTACGACGACAAGAAGAACAACCGCCGCACTCCCGATCTCCTCCCCCGCGACGAGGTGGCCCGCGCCATCAACTCCGAGGTGAAGGCGGGACGGGGCACCGTGCACGGCGGTGTCTACCTCGACATCTGCACCCGCCGCAGCACCGATTACATCCGGAAACGCCTGCCCTCCATGTATCACCAGTTCAAGGAGCTGGCGGGGGTGGACATTACCAAGGAGATGATGGAAGTCGGCCCCACCATGCACTACATCATGGGCGGGGTACGGGTGGACGCCGACACCGCAGCCACCCGCGTCCCCGGCCTCTTCGCGGCGGGCGAAGTGGCGGGCGGCATGCACGGCTCCAACCGTCTCGGCGGCAACTCGCTCTCCGACCTCATCGTGTTCGGACGGCGCGCCGGGCTCTACGCCGCCGAGTACGTGAAGGGCCTCAAGGGCTCAGTCACCGCGGATCGCGGCCAGGCCGAGGCGGCCATCGCCGAGCTGCTCTCGCCCTTCGGACGCGCGGGCGGAGAGAATCCCTACGCCATCCACTCCGACCTCCAGGAGTGCATGCAGTCGCTCGTCGGCATCATCCGAACGGAGGGCGAGCTCAAGAAGGCGCTGGAGGAGATCGGTATCTTCAAGCAGCGCCTCACCCGCGTGACGGTGCAGGGAGGCCGGGAGTTCAATCCCGCCTGGCATCTCGCCCTCGACCTGCACTCCATGCTCTCCGTGTCGGAGGCGGTGACCCTAGGTGCCCTCGAGCGCAAGGAGAGCCGCGGCGGCCACACTCGCGACGACTACCCATTCGCCGACGACCACTTCGGCAAGATCAACGTGGTGCTGCGACGGCAGGGCGGGCAGTTCACCGTGAAGCAGGAGCCGCTGCCCCAGCCGCCCCCCGAGCTCAAGGCGCTCCTCCAGGAGCGCAAGTGATGGCGACCAACCACGAGGTGACCATGCGGGTGTGGCGCGGCGACGCCAAAGGCGGCGCCTTCAAAGACTACCGCGTGCCCGTGCAGGAGGGCATGGTCGTCCTCGACGTGATCCACACCATCCAGGCGACCCAGGCCGGCGATCTCGCCTGCCGCTGGAACTGCAAGGCGGGCAAGTGCGGCTCGTGCAGCGCGGAGATCAACGGCAAGCCGCGCCTCATGTGCATGACTCGCATGGACACCTTCGATCCGGGCGAGACGGTGACGGTGTCGCCTATCAAGACCTTCCCGCTGTATCGCGACCTCGCCACGGATGTCTCCTTCAACTTCGAGCGGGCCAAGGAGATGCCGGCCTTCAAGCCCCGGCCCAAGGAAGCGGACGGGACACGGCGGATGCAGCAGGAGGACGTGGAGCGGAGCCAGGAGTTCCGCAAGTGCATCGAGTGCTTCCTCTGTCAGAACGTGTGCCACGTCATCCGCGACCATCCCGAGAACAAGCGCGGCTTCGCGGGGCCGCGCTTCCTCATGCGCATCGCCGAGCTCGAGATGCACCCGCTCGACACCAACGACCGCCTGGAGCTGGCTCAGACCAAGGCAGGCCTCGGCTACTGCAACATCACCAAGTGCTGTACCGAGGTGTGCCCCGAGCACATCCACATCACCGACAACGCCATCATCCCCCTCAAGGAACGGGTGGTGACGGAGAAGTACGACCCGATCGTCTGGCTCGCCCGGAAGATCACCGGCAGATCCTGATCCTGTGAAGATCCACGAGTATCAGGGCAAGGCCATCCTGAGGGAGTACGGTGTTGCCGTCCCCCTTGGAGAGGTGGCGGACACCCCTGATGAGGCTCGGGCCATTGCCGCCCGGCTCGGCGGCAAGGTCGTGGTCAAGGCGCAGGTGCATGCGGGGGGACGGGGCAAGGCGGGCGGCGTCAAGTTGGCCGATGACGCGGCGGGCGCCGAGGCGGCGGCCCGGCAGATTCTCGGCATGATGCTCAAGACGCCCCAGACGCCGCCCGAGGGGATCAAGGTCCTCAAGGTGCTGGTGGAGGAAGCCTCGCCCATCGCCGCCGAGCTGTATCTCTCCATGACCCTCGATCGAGGGCGGGGCGCGCACGTGGTC
>DATGCY010000298.1:0-3904 GCA_035311385.1 Candidatus Methylomirabilota bacterium | reverse complement strand
AAGCCCCCTGCCAGGAGGAAGACGACTCCCCCCCTGAGGCCGCATGAGCAGATCGCGACGGCGACTGGCGAAAGGAATCAAGCCGCGCCCCAACTACCGCATGAAGGCGCCTGCCGCACCACCCACTCCCGCGGAGCGGATCGCACGGCTATCCCCAATCGAGGTTCTGGAGCGAATCAACCGTACAAGGCTCCAGCGGGAAGAACTGGACGCCCAGCTGACTCTGCTCATCGACCACGCCGTCGCCCTAGGCGTCGGCTGGCCACAGATTGCCCGCCGCCTTGGAGTAACACGCCAGGCCGCCCGCCAGCAGTACAACAGGCGCCACCGCGACGCCGAGCAAGCGCACGCTGAATGATTCACCCACGCGAGGAACGAGGTCGAGCGCCAGCGGCAACGGCGTACGTGTAAGCATCAGGTGGAACTGTAAAGCATCAAGTGGAACATTAGGTACATTCGGCCCCGGCCTTCAGTGATCATCACCAAGCGTCCTGGAGCCCGCTCTGACCAGCACAGATGAACCAAGATCACGCCGCTGACAACGGGCGTTGCCAACGGGCGTTGCCAAATGTTGTGACAACTTTCTCTACTACTTCAAGGGCGCACCTTCGGCGCGCCAGGCCTGACGGCCCAGGCCGTGGAGGGCGAGGGCGGACGCGAGCAGTCGGGGAGGAAGAGCGGCCAGGGCGACCCGCCGTAGGCGGCCGGGGTTCACCCGGGGTCCCGCCGTTGCGGGGCGGCAGTTTCGCCGCGTCCTTCGGACGCGAGCCCTACGGCGCGGCGACTGCCGCGCACGGCACCCCCGGTGACCGGCCGCCTGCGGTCCCCGCCGTATCTCGCTGCCGCGCCGACCAGCACCACCACCAGGACGTCACCCTTGCGTCGAGTGCGGCCAATCGCCGGGAGAATGTCACAGCGATCAGGCCGGAACGCCCCGCATTGTCCGGGTCGGCCCCTCCAGCGTCAAGGGCACCCGAAGATCGTTTCTAACCGCTTCGCAGAAACGATCTTCGGGACCCACCCTTGAGCGCCAGAGACCTCTGCCGCCCCAGCGGGCCTGACGGCGAGGGCCAGGCCACAGGCCAGGCCCGAAGCGCGCGCGGCGAACCTCCAAAATGGGCTCTAGCGATCCTTGGTCGCTAGGGAGTCGGCGTCCGCGGGCCGGGCTCCGCAGCCGACGGCCCGGTGATGCTCATGATGTTCTCGCCCTCGACCACGATCGTCGCCTCAGCGCGCAGCGGGCTCACGCCATCGAATAGCAGTCCGTCAACGATCGTTGTCCGGGCCTGGCTACTCATCGCTGACCCTTTCTGGCCGGTATACCCGGCCGCCCTGCATAACGAGCTCGGGGTGGGCCAGCGTGGCGAGGTCGAGCATCGGGTCCCCCGACACGAGCACGAGGTCGGCGAGCTTTCCCGGCTCGATCGTGCCGACGCTGTCATCCATGCCGAGCAGCGCCGCCGCGTTACTGGTGGCGGCCTTCACGGCATCCATAGCGCTCGCACCGTGGTCGTGCAGTAGCACGATTTCCCGCCACAGCAGGTCGGCAGTGACCCCGGGCTCCCCGGTGTCGGTGCCAGTCGCCATCGTGACGCCAAGGGCTATCGCGCGCTCGCAAGAGGCACGGTGCAGGCGCTCGATTAGGCCTTGCCGCTCACGCTGGACTGGGCTGAGACCAGGCATGCTCCGGTTGACGTCGGTGACGACAAGCGTCGGAACCAGGGTCGCGGAGTGCTCGGCCAGGCACTCGATCGCGGCCTCGTCGGCAAGGAACGCGTGCTCGACGCTGTCTGCCCCACCCCGCGCCGCGTTGATGACCGCCGCGGACCCCTGCGCATGAGCGAGCACGCGGCGCTCCAGCCGGTGCGCATGCTCAACGACAGCGTGCACCTCGGCCTCGCACATCTCCGCCCGACCGAAAACGGCCGCACCAGGCCGGAGTCCCGTCGTAGTGAGCATCGCCGCCTCACTGGCAATGATCTTGATGACGTCGGCGCCGTCGCGCACCTGGCGGCGCACGGCCCGGACGAACTCGACCTCGCCGTCCGCCTCGATCCCGAACATGTGGCCGTGGCCGCCGGTAATGCCGATGGCAAGGCCGGCGGCCTGGAGCCGGGGTCCCGGAGTCTGGCCAACGTTGATAGCATCGCGCAGCCAGATGTCGATATTGCGCTGTGCCCCGGCGCTGCGCGCGCTCGTTACCCCAGCGCCCAGGGCACGCCTGGCCTGCGTGGTTGCGGATGCCGCGACATCGAGATCCGATCGTGCCATGTTCGCGGAGAAGTCAGCGACCGCCGGATCAAAGGTGTAGTGCACGTGGCAGTCGATCAGGCCGGGCAGAAGAGTCTTCCCGCTCCCATCAATGACCTTGACTCCCTCAGGCACGGGCCCTCCGGTGCCATGGGGGAGCACGGAACAGATCCGCTCACCTTCGACGAATACGTCAACCTCGGCCAGCGGTGCGTCCGCCACGCCGTTGATTAGCCGGACTCCCCGGAACAGGTGACTCATGCGCTCCCGCCCCCCGAGCTGGCCAGCTCGCCGTCCGTGCTTACTGTACGGCCGGTCGCCGATGAAGGCGATCTTGGACCCATTCGGTGAGACGACAGGCACACCGTCATCGCCCGGACCGCCCTCACTCAGATCCGTGAGCGTGCCATCGGAGGCGCGAAGCTCAAGGCGGCGGTCCAGGTCACTGGGTACCCCCCGGACGAAGACCACATCACCAGTCCTCACCCCCGCCTGGGCGTTCGGCACCGGGCTGCTGGCGTGACCGAAGGGGCGGCGAGCATCCCGACGGCGAGCGGGAGGCTCACAAGTACAGCAAGAGACCGTCGCGGGGGCTCGGGCTTCGAGTCGCACGAGACTACTGCTGGCCTACGCATGGGACCCCCTGATCGCTTCCCCGCCTCATGAAGTGAAGCGGTGAAAGCTGACGCCACGATACCGTGCTCTTTCCTTTTTCGGTTTCCTTGCGGTCGGCATGCTCGTTCGTACGGCCACACCCGCTCGGCGCCGTCGATGATCAGGGCCGTAGGGAGTGACCAACAGATGCAACAACCGCAACGCCTGCACGGCTCGTACCGGCCGTGGAGCCGAAAAGGTGCCGCCAAGGGCTTTGCAAGCAAGCGGTCACGGCTCGACAGTGCAGCAGGAGCTTGGGACCAGTTTGGGACCACACGCTCTGCACTCAACGGGACAACTGCATGTCGCCGCACCTAGTACTTGACTCCTACACCCACGCTGAACTGGTAAAAGGGCCAAACGCATGTCCTGGGGGTCAAGTGGGTTGGCTTGGGCTGACGCTCTGAGTGCTCCAAACACGGTGACCGCCTACATTGATCATGTCCTTGATCAGGACGATGGCGCCGCGGACCGGCTGCAGCCGCGCATCGCGGCAGCGATCGTTGACGTCTTTGTCTACGTCGTCGTGCTGAACCTGTTCGTGGAGTACCTCCCTCAGGTAATCAGCGAGACGTTCACTCTCTCGCTGCTCACAGCCGTCCTGCTGAAAGGCGTTCTGGAGATCGTCGTGGCCGCTAAGAACCGGGTCAAGGCGCGGTTCCGCCAAGCCTCCACGCCGATAGGCAAGGTGGTGGCCGCGGTCCTGCTGTGGGTGGTCCTGTTCGGAAGCAAGTTCCTCGTCCTGGAGGTCGTCGCCCTGGTCTTCCGCGACCGGGTCAGCCTGGGCGGCTTCTTCTCGGTGACCGCGCTGATCCTGGCCCTGCTGGTGTCCCGGGCGGTCGTCCGCCGCCTGCTCCAACAACCCCGCTCACGTGCCGCGAGTTAGCTTCGGAGCACAAGAACGCGGGATATGCACGGGATGATCTTGCGATTGCTTGACCAGCAAATCACCAACGATGCAGCTCAGCACGGCAGACGGCGATGTAGCACTAGCGATCTT
>DATGCY010000297.1:0-6464 GCA_035311385.1 Candidatus Methylomirabilota bacterium | reverse complement strand
GCCGCGGCGGCCTCGGTGGCGAAGGCGGCCTTCTTCATGTCGGGCGTGAGCATCTCGCCACCGTTCGACCACGTCATGGCCTGGAAGAACCACCATTGATTGATGGGCATGAAGCCGAAGACCTTCGCCCCCGGCCCGCCTGCGCCTTCCTGCGTCAGCTTGGGCGCCATGGCCGCCAGCTCGGCCCACGTCTTCGGCGGCCCTGCGAGGCCCGCCTTCTGGAAGCGGTCGCGGTTCCAGTAGAGGATGGGAACGCTGCGGTTGAAGGGGATGCCGTACGTCTTGCCGTCGCACGCGGTGTTGGTGAGGACGGGGAGGAAGTCTTCCTTGCGATCGTGCTGGCTCTTTGCCATGAGCTCGTCGAGGGGCAGGAGCGCGCCCTTGGAGGCGAAGGTGCACGTGGCGTGGATCTCGAGCTGGACGACGTCGGGCACGCTGCCGGCGGCCATGGAGGCGAGCAGCTTCTGCTGCATCGGCCCTCCCGCGCCGTAGGCGCCCGCATAGAAGGGCACCACCTTGACGCCGGGCTGCGAGCGGTTGAACTTCTCCGCCTGGCCCTGGATCACCTTCTCGAGCTGTCCGCCCACCCCGTACCAGAACGAGATCTCGAGCGGCGTCTGCGCCGAGGCAGACGTCGCGAGGACGAGCGGCAGGAGCAAGAAGAGAAACCACGCACCACCCGCCATGGGCAGTCTCCTTCGCGCTTCGGATGGTTGGGGCGCTCGCCGCTACGAGCGCAGGAAGCCGCGGACCGACTCCGCCACCGCCGCGGGTTGCTCGAGATGCGGGGCGTGTCCCGCCTCCTTCACCGTCTCTACCTTGGCTCCCGCGATCTGGCGCGCGAAGTCCTCCGCGTACACGGGCGGCACGATGCGATCTAGGGCGCCCCAGATGAGGAGGGTGGGCGCTTTCACGCGGTGGATGCGCTTCTTGAGCCCTTTGTCAGGAATGGGCCAGATGAATTTGCCGGTGGCGCCCATGGACCACGTGAGCCCGACCTGCGCGGTGATCCGCGCCGCCTCGTCGTCGGGCTGGGCGAACAGCACGTGCGCGGCCGGCCCCGCGGGATCGCGGAAGATGTGTCCGGCCATCTCCTGCGCGTTCAGCATCATCCAGTTCGTGACGGGGGCATCGTCGCGCCAGAGGCCGATGGGATCGATGAGCACGAGCTTGCCCGCCCGGCGCGGATAGGCGGCGGCGAGCTCGCAGGCGACCATGGCGCCGAAGGAGTGGCCCACGAACGGCGCCGTCTCGAGGCCGAGGGCGTCCAGCAGCTCGTCGTAGCAGAGGACGAGGTCCCACAGATTGTCGAGATGTCCGATGTCGTCGGGAGCGCCCGGCGTGGTGCCCGGGTGCTCGGGAGCGTGCACAGTGTAATGCTGGGCGAGGGCGTCGAGAAACGGGCTCCAGTGGAGACCCCAGGGACCATGAAAGAAGAGCAGCGCGGGCCCCTTGCCCTTGGACAGGACGCGCAGGCGGACCTTGCCCGTCCACACGGCGAGGGTGCGGGCGTCGAGACCGTTGAGACTGCTCATCGAGCGGTCCGCGGCGCGGGCTCGAAGCGCGCGCGAAGCTTCTCCGGCCACCAGTGGTTGACCCAGCCCTCGTTCTCCCATACCGGCCTGAGCGAGGGCAGCACCTCGCGCGCGAAGAGATCCATGTTCGAGAGCGTCAGCTCGTGGGGCATGGAGCCGATCTGGAGGAGGACCATGAGGTTGCCCACGCGCAGACCCTTGACCACTTCCTCCTGCAGGCGCTCGCGCACGGTGGCAGGGCTGCCGGAGATGACGTAGCCCTTCTCGACGAAGTCGCGATAGCGCAGGTCCTTGGGATTCTCCGGCCGGCGGATCGGATTGCGCGCGGTCGCCTCCAGGCTGCGGTAGTCCTGGTTGCCGGGTGGCGAGAACCACACCGCGGGCACGTGCAGGCACTTGTGATAGAAGTACTCGACGTGCTTCGCGTAGAGCTCCTCAGCCTTGGCGTCCGTCTCCGCCACCGTCACGAGCTGGAGAAAGCCCGCGCGGTAGGGATTGGCGTCGCGCCCCTTCTTGGTCACCACGTTCCAGTAGCCGTCCATCATGCCCTTGGCCGACTTCGCCCCTGAGTAGCTCAAGAAGCAGTAGCAGACGTCATTGTCGACGGCGAAGTCGAAAGTGCTGATGCTGCCGGAGCCGGGCACCCACACTGGTGGATGCGGCTGCTGGATGGGGCGCGGCCAGAGGTTCACGTTGGCGAGCTGCGTGTACTTCCCGTTCCACGCGAAGATCTCGCGCGCCTGCCAGGCCTTGAGGACGAGGGCGAAGGCCTCGCGGTAGCGCTCGCGATGCTCCATGGGCGTGATGCCGTAGCAGAGGTTCACGTCCATGGGGCTGCCCAGAGGCAGGCCGGCGATGAGCCGGCCGCCGCTGATGCAGTCCAGCATGGCGTACTCCTCGGCCACGCGGACGGGCGGGTTCTGGGTGGGGAGGGTGGCGCCCATCTGCACCACGGCCACGGGCAGGTCGTTGGTGGCCTTGGCGAGCACGGCGCCCATGATGTTGGGGCTCGGCATGAAGCCGTAGGCGTTCTGATGATGCTCGTTGGTGCACACGCCGTCGAAGCCCGCGCGCGCGGCGAAGAGCAGCTCATCGAGCGTCCAGTTGTAGTACTGGCCCACGCGAGCGGGGTCGGCCAGCTCCCACCAGGGTGGGGTGACCCACACCGAGGGGTAGCGCTTCTCGAAGTCGGCGGGCAGCTCGCGGTGCGGCATGAGATGGAAGGCGCTGATCTTCATTGTGGTGTCCCTCGCAGGGCTTGCGAATGACCGGCGTGGCTCTCGGCTGCCAACACTACTGCGGCGTCCCCGGAGGTGTCAATTGCGCCCCGCGCCCGGAAGGTCGACGAAAGACGTGCGGATCGCACCCGAGCCGGAGACCCTGAAGCGGAATGGCGGCCCGCGGGCGTGGTCGTTCAGCGACGGAGGACGCGCGCGGGCAGGGCGGGGCCGGGGCGCAGCGTGAGCCCGGCGATCGGGACGACGCGTGCCTCGGGGAGGACGACGAGCCGGCAGCGCTGGACCACGGTCGCCACAATCATCTGCATTTCCACGATGGCGAAGCCGCTGCCGATGCAGCGGCGAGGGCCGCCCCCGAACGGAAAGTAGGCAAACGCGTGGCGACCCGCCCCGCACGCCGGCCCGAAGCGATCCGGGTCGAAGCGCTCGGGATGCTCCCAGATGGCAGGGTGGCGGTGGGTGAGGTACGGGCTCAAAAGAATCAGTCCCCCCGCCGGAATGACGTACCCATCGAGCGTGTCGTCGGAGAGTGGGGCGCGCGCGGTGAGCCAGGTCGGCGGGTAGAGGCGCAAAACTTCCTCGATCACTCGCCGCGTGTGGCCCAGCGCGGGTAAATCTTCCAGGAGAGGCGTGCGACCGCCCAGCGCGGTCGCACATTCGCTCACGATCTGATCGAGTGCATCCGGATGCTGCGACAGCATGTGCCACGTCCAGGCGAGCGAGCTTGCCGTCGTGGTGTGCCCCGCGAAGAGAAACGCCTTGAGCTCCTCGTGGAGCTCGGCCTCACCGAGCGAGTCGGCCGGGAAGTCGTGGAGGAGCGAGGAGAGCAGGGTGCCGGAAGGTGACCCGGCGCGGCGTGCCTCTGCGATCCTTCGTGAGATGAACGCTTCGAGCTGCATGAGCCCACGATGACCATGCGCCCCCCCGGTGCCGGGAACTGCGAGCCAGCCGACGGGACTCCAGAGACGACGCTCGACCTGAGCCGCCACCGAGTCGAGAGCTGGGCCGAGCATCTCGATCTCCTGCACGGAGACGTCGCCGAAGCACGCGCGGATGATGATCGTCTGCGTCAGCCTGCGCATCTCGCTCACCAGCTCCACGGGCTCTGCCCGGAGCCTCCAGCGATCGAGCAGCTCGGCCACAGCGCACGAGACGACCGGGGCGAAATCGGCATGATGGCCCGGGTGGAAGGCCGGGGCGATCTGTCGTCGCCGGTGCCGCCATGGATCGCCGTCCACCACCGTGAGGCTCCCTCCGAAGAGGGGGCGCACTCGCGCGGCGGTCGGTCCCTTCTCGTACGCAGATGCCTTGTCCTGGAGCACGTGTTTGACGTGATCGGGATGCCGGAGCAAGACCGCGCGATGGGGTCCGAGCCGCATCGCCACCACGTCGCCGTGGCGGCGCACACACTCCGTGAAGAACCCGAGGGGATCGCGGCGCGCGCGGGGAAATACGCCCAGGATGGGATAGCCGGCGGGACCAGGAGGCGCGCCGAGGGCGGCCATGTTCAGGCGGCCCGTCGAGCGTGAGCGGGCGGCGGTGCGTAGCCGTAGGCGACGAACCAGTCCACGGCGTCGCGCAGCGCCTGCTCCACCGGAGTCTGGAACAGCCCGAGCTCGCGCACGGCTTTGTCCGCGCTCACGTACATGTGCGTGCGTGCCATGCGCACGCCGCTGAGGGGGACGCGCGGCGGGTGTCCGGTGGCGCGCGCGAGCCCTTCGTTGGCGAGGGCGAGCAGATACGCGAGACGGTAGGGCAGCCGGAGCCGAGGGGCGCGGATGCCCGTCACGCGCTCGAGTATCTGAAAGATCTCGGAGAGGGACAGATTCTCGGCGCCCAGAATGTACCGCTCGCCCACGTGGCCCAGACGCGCGGCGAGGAGATGGCCGCGCGCCACGTCCGCCACGTGGATGAGATTGAGGCCGGTGTCGAGGGTGGCGAAAGTGCGCCCGAGGAGATAGTCGAGGACCAGCCGGCCGGTGGGCGTGGGTTTCACCTCCCAGGGGCCGATGGGATTGCTCGGGTTGACGATCACCACGGGCAGGCCGTGGGAGGCAAACTCCTCGGCCACGCGCTCCGCGAGGAACTTGGAGCGCTTGTAGTCGCCGATCATGTCCGTGAGCGCCACGGGCGTCGTCTCGGTGCCCGGCCCCCCGTCCCGGGGATGGCCGATGGTGCCGATGCTCGAGGTATAGACCACGCGACCGACGCCGGCGCGCTCGCAGGCCTCGAGTACCGTGCGCGTACCGTCCACATTGTTGCGGTAGATCTCGCCCGCGTCCTTCGCCCACAGCCGATAGTCCGCTGCAACATGGAAGACGAGACCGCAGCCGGCCAGAGCGGGAGCGAGGGTCTCTGGATCGAGGATGTTTCCGCGAAAGATCTCCACCGGGCAGCCGGACAGCGCCTCCAAGCTGCTCGAGGGCCGCGCGAGGACGCGGACGCGGTAGCCGTCGGCGACGAGCAACCGCGCCACGTTGGCTCCCACGAAGCCGGTGGCCCCGGTGACCAGCACGTCCATGTGATGCGAACCCGGGGCAAAGCTTACTCCTCTTCTCGCCGAAGGGGAGCCTCGGCACGCGCCCCCTTCCTGCGATTGCTATCATGGAGAGCCGACACCATCGATGTGCAGAGGGGCGAGCATGACGGCGAAGCGGATCGGCATCCTGACGGGCGGTGGCGACGTGCCGGGGCTGAACTCCGTGATCAAGTCGGTGGTGTACCGCAGCGCGGAGCTCGGCTATACGGTGGTGGGGCTCCGGCGCGGCTGGGAAGCCCTGACCCACGTCGACCTTCAGGATCCGGCGAGCCGTACCCGCTACGTCCTTCCCCTCACCCGCGAGAACACGCGCACCATCGATCGCACCGGCGGCACCTATCTCCACACCTCGCGCACCAATCCCTCTCGCATGAGCAAGCTGCCGCCCCTGCTGAATGGGCAGGAGTTTCCCGCCGCTCCGTCGGCGACGGGTGTCGTCACCTACGACGTCACCCGCACCGTGCAGAAAAATATCGAGACGCTGGGCCTCGATCACCTCATTGCCATCGGCGGCGACGACACCCTCAGCTATGCGGCGGAGCTCTCGCGGCGGGGGACGCCGGTGATCGCGGTGCCCAAGACCATGGACAACGACGTGCGCGACACCGAGTACTGCATCGGCTTCTCCACGGCGGTGACGCGGGCCATCGACGCCATCGAACGGCAACGGACCACCGTAGGCTCCCACGAGCGCATCGGCATCTTCCGGGTGTTCGGCCGCGACGCCGGGCACACCGCGCTGTACACCGCGTACGTCACCTCGATGCGCTGCTGCATCCCCGAGTACCACGTGAGCCTGCCCAAGCTCATCGACCTCCTCCTCGCCGACAAGCGGAACAATCCGAGCAACTACTCGATCGTCGTCCTGTCCGAGGGCGCGCAGTGGGAGGGCTACACCGTGAAGGAATACGGCGAGCCCGACGCCTATGGGCACCGCCGGAAGATGAGCGTGGCCGAGGATCTCAGCGCGGAGATCAAGGCGGCCACCGGCGAGGACACCGTGGTGAGCGACCTCACCTACGAGCTGCGCTCGGGCACGCCAGACTTCGTGGATCGCATGATCGCCATCACCTTCGCGGGCATGGCCATGGATGCCATCCAGGAAGGGAAGCAGGGCCTCATGACCGCGGTGAGCCACGGCCGCTACGCGCT
>DATGCY010000296.1:0-2738 GCA_035311385.1 Candidatus Methylomirabilota bacterium | reverse complement strand
CTGGCCCACATCAAGTCCCGGATGGACTCCAAGCGGGCGTGAGGATATCGACGTGGAGAGACGAAAGCTCGGCAAGACGGACATGGAAGCGAGCGTCCTCGGCTTCGGAGGGTCGGAGATCGGCTTTCAGGGAGTGAGCGGCCGCACGGTGGCGCGGCTCCTCGACGGCGCGCTGGACGCCGGGCTCAACGTGATCGACACCGCCGAGTGCTACGAGAACAGCGAGGAGCTCATCGGCAAGGCGGTGAGTGGACGCCGCCGGGAATTCCATCTCTTCACCAAGTGCGGCCACGGGAAGAGCTATGGCCATGCGGACTGGCGGCCGGCCGCGCTCCTCGCGAGCATCGAGCGAAGCCTCCGCCGGCTCAAGACCGACGCCGTCGATCTCGTCCAGCTCCACAGCTGCTCCCTCGAGCACCTCAAGAAGGGCGATGTGATCGCCGCGCTCGAGCGGGCACGCGAGCGGGGCTGGACGCGCTACATCGGCTATAGTGGAGACGGTGAGGCCGCCCGCTACGCCATCGAGTGCGGGCACTTCGACACGCTGCAGACGTCGGTGAGCATCGCGGACCAAGAAGCGCTGGAGCTGACCTTGCCCCTGGCCAAGGCGCGCGGCATGGGCGTCATCGCCAAGCGACCGATCGCCAACGTGGCGTGGACGTACCAGACGAAGCCGGCCGAGCCCTACTACCAGGACTACTGGACGCGGCTCCGAGCCCTCGACTATCCGTTCCTGCGTGATCCCGACGTGGCGGTGGCCACGGCGCTGCGCTTCACCCTGAGCGCGCCCGGGGTGCACACCGCCATCGTGGGCACCACGAAGCCCGGGCGGTGGAAGGATAACGCGTCCATGCTCGCCGCGGGCCCGCTCGGCCGCGAGGCCATCGACGGCATCCGCGGGCGCTGGCGGATGGTGGCGAAGCCCTCCTGGGTGGGCCAGATCTGATCGGTTCCCGCTCCGCCGTGCCGTCCGGTGGCGCGGCGGCCCGCGCCGCGGCCTGGATGGTCCTCTCCGTTGGCTCTTTCATCCTCATGGCGGTGGCGGCCCGCCAGCTCAGTGGGCGCATGCTCACCTTCGAGATCCTGTTCATGCGGAGCCTCGTGGGCCTGCTCATCCTGCTTGCCCTCACCCCGCGTCTCGGCCCCGGGGCCTTTGCCACGCGCCGGCTCGGCCTCCACGTCGTACGCAACGTCGTTCATTTCTGCGGCCAGTACTCCTGGGTGTGGGGCATCGCCCTCGCTCCGCTCGCGGTCGTGACGGCCATCGAGTTCACGAGCCCCGTGTGGGTCGCCCTCCTCGCCGCGCTCTTCCTCCGCGAGCGCCTCACCCTGCCGCGGTGGGCGGCCATCGTGGGCGGCGTGCTCGGGGTTCTCGTGGTGACCCGTCCGGGCGCCGGGGCCGTGGGGCCCGGCGCTCTCGTCGTGCTCGCCGGATCCTTCTTCTTCGCCGCGGCTATCCTCATGGTGAAGTCGCTGCTGCGCACCGACCGCGTGACGGCGATCGTCTGGTACATGAGTCTCATCCAGCTTCCCATCGGCCTCGCCGGCGCGCTCTTTGGATGGGTCTGGCCCGGCCTCAGCGATTTGCCATGGATCCTCGCCATGGGCGCGACGTCGCTCACCGCGCACTACTCGATGGGACGGGCCCTCTCGCTGGCCGACGCGAGCTTCGTCCTGCCCCTGGACTTCCTTCGGCTGCCGTTCGTGGCCGTGGTCGGGCTCGTGCTGTACGGGGAGCGAATCGATGCGCGCACCCTGCTCGGGGCCGCCCTCATCTTCACGGGGAACTACTGGAGCGTGCGCCAGGAAACGCGCTCGCGTCCGGCCGCACCGCTTGCCTCACCTGTGCGATCGTCGGCGGGCAAGTGATGCCAGCAGCTGACGAGCCTGGATTACTCACAAGTGCCACACGTGCGAGGGGAGCGGGTGGCGACGACGGGACCCGCCCCGCCACACGTTCCGCGTGTTCGTGAGCAATCCAGGCTAGATCTGCTTGCGGAGGAATTCCGCCTTGTCCATGCGCGCGCGGATCAGCAACGCGTAGCGGCGATAGGCGGCGCTCTGGCTACCCGGATGCCAGGCGCGCGGGCGGGGCAGGGAGGCGGCGAGAAGCGCCGACTCCTCCTCGCCGAGGTCGCCCGGCAGCTTGCCGAAGTAGCGCTCGGAAGCGCGTCCCACGCCGTAGATGCCGGGTCCGAACTCGACCACGTTGAGATACAGCTCGAGGATGCGCCGCTTGGAGAGCGTGCGCTCTACCTGCCAGGTGAGAAGGGCTTCCTTGGCCTTGCGCAGCGGGTTCCGTCCCGGAGACAGCCACAGGTTCTTCACGAGCTGCTGGGTGATGGTGGAGGCGCCGCGCGCGGCGTCTCGCTCGCCCAGGCTCTCCTCGAGCGCGGCCTTGATCTCGCCCCAGTCGAAGCCGTGGTGCGAGAAGAAGTTGATGTCTTCGGCCACGAGCACTGCGCGCTTCAGATTGGGCGAGATGCGCGAATAGTCTGTCCAGGCGAGCGTGACCTGGGGCCGGCGTCCCGCGGCACGCTCGCGCGCCTTGTAGCGCTCGATGAAAGCGCTGGTGGCAGGCGTCCGGTGAGCAAGGCCGGCCACGTCGGGCCAGGTGATGCCCTCCCAGACGAGCCAGCCCAGCACCACGAGCGCGACCAGCAGCAGCACCCGGCGCAGGATTCGTCCCGCGAGGGAGCGACGGGCCACGATCAGACGGGCGAGACTCCCGCGCGATG
>DATGCY010000295.1:0-13025 GCA_035311385.1 Candidatus Methylomirabilota bacterium | reverse complement strand
GCCTCCCGTAGGAGTCGGGGCCGTGTCTCAGTCCCCGTGTGGCTGGTCGTCCTCTCAGACCAGCTACCCGTCATAGCCTTGGTGGGCCGTTACCCCGCCAACTAGCTGATAGGCCGCGAGCCCCTCCAAGAGCGGCAGCTTTCGCCACCTTTCCTCCCCGATCTTTCAACCGAGGAACGTATCCGGTATTAGCCCCCCTTTCGAGGGGGTATCCCGAACTCAAGGGCAGGTTACCCACGTGTTACTCACCCGTGCGCCACTAGGACCACCTATGTATTGCTACACGGATGATCCCCGTTCGACTTGCATGTGTTAAGTACGCCGCCAGCGTTCGCTCTGAGCCAGGATCAAACTCGCCATGAAAAATCGACAAACTTGAAGCCTGGTCCCTAAAGCCCAACCAAGTTGTTGTTGCATCGGTCGGGCGCAAGGTACTCAGTAGTTACGGATGGTGCTCACACTTCGTCGGTGAGCCAGTAACATATGCGATTTTCAAAGAACGGCGGGGTATGGACCCCTCTGGATGAGGTGGAACAGGTCAGCTTGAGTGCTTCCGACCCGCCGTCTCTCAACGCCCGAACCCACGGCGTTACCGCCAATGAGGATGGGCAAGGAGTGATAATACGGATCGTCGCTTAACCTGTCAAGAGATTCTTAGACCGTCGGAGCTTGCAAAATAAGGCTTTTATAACGCCGCTTTCCAACGCGAAGGAGCTGCGGCTCTGGGGACGCATGCAGGAGCTGCATGGGTTCTGTCATCTGGGTGCCATTCAGCTCTACTGCTCCTTGAAGAATCAGACGACGGGCCTCCGAGCTGCTGGCTACCAGGCCCGATTGCACGAGGGCCTTGACGAGGGTCACCCCTCCCTTCGGGGTCGGGATAGGCTGTTCCTCGACCACGTCCGGTGCCTGCTTCCCCTGTACGACGCGCGCGAAGTGCGCCTCACCCGCTCGAGCGTTGGCCTCGCCGTGATACATGGCAGTGATCGTGTGCGCGAGCTTCTTCTTCGCCTCCATGGGATGTAGCTGCCGGAGCGCCTGGATCTCCTCCTCGGACACGCGCGTCACCAGTTCGAAGTAGCGGAACATCATGTCGTCGGAGACCGACATGAGCTTGCCGTACATGTCGATGGGCGGCTCGGTGATGCCGACGTAATTGCCGAGGCTCTTCGACATCTTCTGCACGCCGTCGAGACCTTCGAGGATGGGTACGGTCACTGCCACCTGCGGCTCCTGCCCGTGCGCCCGCTGGAGGTCGCGGCCCACGAGCAGATTGAAGGTCTGGTCCGTGCCACCCAGCTCCACGTCGGCCCCCAGGGCGACGGAATCGTAGCCCTGGGCGAGCGGATACAAGAACTCGTGAAGGCTGATGGCCCGCCCCGAAGCGTAGCGCGCGGCGAAGTCCTGTCGCTCCAGCATGCGCGCCACCGTCAGGTGCGACGTCTCGCGAATGACCTGCTCGAAGGTGAGCCGGCCCAGCCACTCGGAGTTGAATCGTACTTCGGTGCGGCCCATGTCGATCACGCGGCCGAGCTGCGCCTTGTACGTCTCCGCGTTGGCGCGGATCTCCTCCCAGGTGAGCGGCTTGCGCGTCTCCGACCGTCCGGTGGGATCGCCGATCATCCCCGTGAAGTCACCGATGATGATGATGATCTGATGCCCGAGCTCCTGGAAGTCGCGGAGCTTCTGCAGGACCACGGTGTGGCCCAGGTGGAGGTCGGGCGCGGTGGGGTCGAGACCCAGCTTCACCTTGAGGGGAGTCTGTTCGTGAAGCGACCGCGCGATCTTGGCGCGGAGCTCCGCCTCCACCTCGATCTGCGCCGTCCCCCGGCGGATGCGCGCCAGCTGCGTGTCGATCGGAAGAGCAGGGTTCACGCGCGTATAATAGCAATCGATGGCTCGCGAGCCGCGAGGGAAACAGGCCTCCCCATCTCCGAAGCGTCGCCGCCGCTGGTTGCGGTGGATCGTCGTGCCTCTCGTGGTCATCCTCAGCGTGGGCGTGCTCGCGGCGGGTGTCTCCGCCTTCTGGGTGCTCACCATCCTTCCCCGCTCGCTCCCCTCCGTGGCCCAGCTCGAGAGCTTCGAGCCCAGCGTGGGCTCCAAGGTGTACGACGAGAACGACGAGCAGATCACGGAGCTCCACGTCGAGCGGCGGATCTTCGTCCCCCTCGCCCAGATGCCCGCCGCGCTCAAGCAGGCGGTGATCGCCACCGAGGACGCCCGCTTCTACTCGCACTTCGGCGTCGATCCCATGGGTATCGCGCGCGCGGTGTACCAGAACTTCCGCCGTGGTCGCATCGTGGAGGGCGGGAGCACCATCACCCAGCAGCTCGCCAAGGTGCTCTTCCTCACGCCCGATCGAAGCCTTGACCGCAAGCTCAAGGAGGCGGTGCTCGCCATCGAGCTCGAGCGCCGCTACTCGAAAGACCGCCTCCTCGAGATGTACCTGAACCAGATCTACTTCGGTCACGGCGCCTTCGGCGTGGAAGCGGCGGCCCGCACGTTCTTTGGCAAAGGCGTCAACGAGCTCACTCCCGCCGAGTGCGCCCTTCTCGCCGGTCTGCCGAAGGCGCCTGCGACCTACTCACCCTTCGAGCATCCGCAGGCGGCCCTCCGCCGGCGCGCCACTGTCCTTTCCCGCATGGTGGACACGGGCACGCTCAAGCCCCAGCAAGCAACCCGCTTGGCCGCCACCGCGCTCGATCTCGTGCCGCCAGAGCGGCGACGCACCACCGGCCAGTATTACCTCGAGTACGTGCAACAGTACCTCGAGGCACAGTACGGGGCCGACCTCGTCTTCAAGGGTGGGCTGCACGTCTACACGACGCTCGCTCCTGCCATGCAACTCAAGGCGGAGGCCGCGCTCCGCGAGGGGCTGCGAGCGCTGGAGACGCGGCGGGCCACCGCCGCGGCCAAGGACGCGCCGGCGCCGGAGCGGCCGGAAGGCGCTCTCCTCGCCCTCGAGCCGGAGACGGGCTACATCCGGGCCATGGTGGGCGGCTACGATTTCTTCAAGAGTGAGTTTAACCGCGCGGTACAGGCGCATCGACAGCCCGGCTCGGCCTTCAAGCCGTTCGTGTACATGGCCGCGCTCGAATCCGGTCAGACCCCGGCCAGCATCGTCGACGACTCACCAATCCAGTATCCGCTCGGGGGCAACGGCAAGATCTGGAAGCCCGACAACTACGACCGGAAATTCCGCGGTCCGATCACCTACCAGCAGGCCCTCGAAGAATCGATCAACGTCGCGGCCATCAAGGTACAGGAGCGCACAGGTATCCGGCGTACGGTGGACGTCGCGCGCCGGCTCGGCGTGGAGAGCCCGCTCCAGGAAAACCTCTCCATTGCCCTCGGCACCTCTGATCTCACGCTCCTCGAGCTGACCTCGGCGTACGCCGCCCTGGCCAACGGCGGCGCGTGGATCAAGCCGACGGCCATCCGGTACGTGCTCGATGCCCAGCGCAAGCTGCTCGAGGAGAATGTGCCGCAGGCGCGTCAGGCCCTTCCCCCCGATCTCGCCTACGTCATGACCCACATGATGGAGGGGACGGTGGAGCGCGGCACCGGGCAGGCCGCCAAGGCTCTCGGGCGCCCCGTGGCGGCCAAGACCGGCACCACGAACGACTACTCGAACGCGTGGTTCATCGGCTTCACCCCGCACCTAGCCACGGGCGTGTGGGTCGGCTATGACAAGCCGCGGAGCCTTGGGAAAGACGAGACGGGTTCGAGAGTGGCTGTGCCCATCTGGACGGCGTTCATGAAGGAAGCGCTCTCGGGGAAGCCCGTGGAGGACTTTCCGATTCCTGAGGGCGTGGTCGTGGTGCCGGTCGATCTCTCGGCCTCGGGCACCTGCGTGAAGCCGGTCTCCATGGCGTTCCTGGCCGGCACCGAGCCCAAGAACGCGTGCGGGCCGGCTCGATTCAGCGGACCCAAGCCGGACGCTTCACCTGCGGCACCGCCCGCTCCCGCGCCTCCCGCCGAAGCGAGCGCCGAGCCCGTTGCGCCTCTTGCCACCGCAGCGCCTCCTGTCACCGGGGCGCCTCCTGCCGCCGCGCAACCAGCGCCCACCAAGCCGCGGAGCGAAAGCCCCTAGCCTTCTACGCCTTGGCCGCGGGGTACTTCGAGGCGACGGCCGACCAGGCGCCGCCGTTCAGCAAATCGAGGAAAACCGTGGACAGGGCATCGATGGGCACGCGTGCCTGCTCCATCGAGTCGCGGTCGCGAATGGTCACCTTGCCATCGGCCGACTCGCCCTTGTCGCTGTCGCCCACCGTCTGCACGTCTACAGTGACGCAGTAGGGTGTGCCTACCTCATCCTGGCGTCGATAGAGCCGGCCGATGGCCGCCGTGTCGTCGTACACAACCGCCCAGTGCCGGGCCAGCGTGTCGCGCACGGTGTGCGCCGTCCGCACGATGTCCTCGCGCTTCTTGAGGAGGGGAAGCACGGCGACCTTTACCGGCGCGAGCTCGGGGTGGAAGCGCAGGACTACGCGCTTCTCGCCCCGCACTTCCTCCTCCTGATAGGCGTCGGCGAGGAAGGCGAGGAGGGCGCGGTCCACCCCCGCGGAGGGCTCGATCACGTAGGGCACCACGTGCTCCTTCCGTTCCTCGTCGAAGTAGGTGAGCGCCTTGCCGCTGAACTTCGCGTGCTGCTTGAGATCGAAGTCCGTGCGGTTGGCGATGCCCATGAGCTCGCTCCAGCCGATGGGGAAGTAGTACTCGATATCCGCCGTGCGCTTGGCGTAGTGGGCCAGTTCGTCCTTCTCGTGCTCGCGCAGCCGGAGGTTCTCCGCGCGGAGGCCATAACGCTGGAACCAGGCGAGGCTGTCCGCTATCCAGCGCTCGTGCCAGTACTCGTCGGCGGGCTTGCCCTCCACGGTGTCCCGCGGGTTGACGAAGTACTCGATCTCCATCTGCTCGAACTCGCGAGTGCGGAAGATGAAGTTGCCCGGAGTGATCTCGTTGCGGAAAGCCTTGCCGATCTGGCCAATGCCGAAGGGCAGCTTGCGCCGCATGGACTGGGCCACGTTGTCGAAGTTCACGAAGATGCCCTGGGCCGTCTCCGGCCGCAGATAGGTGAGGGCGGCGTCCTCCTCCACGGGGCCCATGAAGGTCTTAAACATGAGGTTGAACTGCCGGGGAGCGGTGAGCCGGCCTTTGCCGCAGTCCGGACACTGCGTGCGCCGCTCGCCGCAGTGCGAGCAGGCCTCGCCCGCGGGAATGGTGAACTTGTTTCCCTTGGTCGCCGCGCAGTAGTGCACCCACGGCATCTCGTCCACCTTGTCGGCGCGGAAGCGATGGCGGCACTCGAGGCAGTCGACCATGGGGTCGGTGAAGTTGTCGACGTGTCCGCTCGCCTTCCACACCGTGGGATGCATGATGATGGAGGCGTCGAGGCCGACCATGTCGGGCCGGCGCTGGATGTAGTCGCGCCACCAGATGCGCTTGATGTTCTGCTTGAGCTCCACCCCCAGCGGACCGTAGTCCCAGCACGAGCCGATGCCGCCGTAGATCTCACTGGACTGGAAGATGAAGCCGCGGCGCTTCGACAGAGAGACGAGCGTGTCCATGGGCACGGGCATAAAGTGAGAATAGCATGGGGCTTCTGTCTGCCCCTTCTTCCCCCGTCAGGAGCGCGCGGTGATTTCCCGACGGGTCTGGGCGAGGAAGCGCGAAGCGCGCGGCAAGGAGCCGATGAGCCGGCCCATCAGGCCTTCTACGGTGGCGGCCAGCTCCGCGTCGAGGTCCGCGGCGAGCGGGAGCCGGAGGCCCTCGTCCCAGCCAAGCGTCCGGAGCCGCTTGAGCAGACCCACCGCCGCTCCCGAGAGATCGAGCGCATCGGCGCCGGGACCGCAGTCCGCGCACAGGAGCCCGCCCGCCAGCACGTCGAGCCCGGCCCCCGGAAAGGGATAGGCGCGACCGCAGTCGACGCAGCGGTCGATGCGTGGTCGGTGCCCGAGGAGATCCACGGCGCGCAGGCCGAAGCACGTCGCCACGCGCTGCGGCCGCGCGCCGCTCTCGAGAGCACGGAGGCTTCGCAGCACGAGGCCAAAGAGGGCGGGCTGCGGATCGCGGTCCGCGGTGAGGCGGGTGAGGCACTCCACCACCCACGCGCCTTGCCCCAGTCGCTCCAAGTGCTCGCGTACCCGCAGGAAGGGATGCACGATGTCGAAGTGATCCACGCGCACGAGCTCGCTGCGTCCGGTATCGAAGAAGACGAGCTCTCCGAGGGTGAAGAGCTCGAGCGCGCTGCCGAAGCGCGAGCGCGTCCGGCGCGCCGACTTGGCTACCCCCCGCACCCGGCCGTGATCCCGCGTGTAGAAGTCGACGAGGCGGTCGCTCTCGCCCAGGGCACGTCGGCCAATGACGATGCCCTGCGTCTTGTGGAGAGCCATAATCAGGAAACTCGGAGGGGGGCTTCGCCCCCCTTCCGAAACCGCCCTCCAGAATTCGGTTGCGCGGGCAAAGCCCAAGCTCGAAGCGGAACACCGGGAGCTTGGCGATCGGCCAGGAACGTCATGCCTTCAGCTCAAGAGGTGAGGTGGAAGCCAAACTCGCGCAGCGCGCGCTCGTCCGTGCGCCACTTGTGACGCACACCCACCGCCAGCTCGAGAAATACCTTGATGCCGAAGAAGCGCTCCAAATCCTCGCGGGCCGCGCTGCCGATCCCCTTGAGGGTCGCTCCGCCCTTGCCGATGAGGATGCCCTTCTGCGAGTCGTGCTCCACGAAGATGCGGGCCCGGATATAGAGGCACTCCGGGCGCTGGCGCTCCGTGAGCTCCTCCACGCGTACGGCGCAGGCGTAGGGCACCTCCTGGTGCGTGAGGCGAAAGATCTTCTCGCGGATGGCCTCGGCGACCCAGAAGGTCTCCGGCTGATCGGTGAGCGACTCGCGAGGGAAGTAGGGCGGCCGCTCGGGCATGGCCTCGACGATCAGGCCGAGGAGCCGATCGCAGTTCTCGCCGGTCTCCGCCGACACCGGCACGATCTCCTGGAAGGTGAAGGCGGACCGACAGGCTGCCATGAGGGGCAGAAGCCGCGACTTGGGCGCGAGCAGGTCCGTCTTGTTGATCACGGCGAAGACGGGGCCCCGGCCGGGACGCAGCCGCTCCAGGCTGGTCGTGTCGACCTGCGCGGGCTTCTCCGTCGCCTCCAGCACGAAGCAGACGACGTCGACGTCCTCCACCGCCCGCTCGGCCGTCTTCGCCATGAGCTCACCGAGACGGCCTCGCCCCGCATGGAGCCCCGGCGTATCCACGAAGACGATCTGGGCCGCGGGGAGGTGCTTGATGCCCGTGATACGCGTGCGCGTGGTCTGGGGCCGCCGCGACACGATAGCCATCTTCTCCCCGACGAGCCGGTTGAGGAGCGTGGACTTTCCCACGTTGGGGCGGCCAACGAGGGCGACGAAGCCGGTCCGGTGGCCGCCGTCAGCCATCACGCCTCGAGCAACCCGGCCCAGAGCCGCGCAGGGGCGCGGCGCCGCGCGCGGGCGAGGATGGCGCGCGCGCGCTCGTGCATGCGGCGCGCCTCTCCGGGCTCGTGATCGTCCCACCCCGCGAGGTGCAGGACGCCATGCACCACGAGGAGGTCGAGCTCGAGCGACACTGGGACGCGGTTGCGTCTCGCCTGGCGCGTGGCGGTGTCCGCGCTCACGATCACCTCGCCGAGGAGGGAGCGGGGGCCCGGCGCGTCTAGATCGAAAGCCAGCACGTCGGTGGTCTGGCGACGGCGGAGATAGCGCGCGTTCAGCCGGCGGATCTCGTCATCGTCCACCACGCTCACGTGGAGCTCCCGGTCTCCGCGGCCCAAGGCATCGAGGGCGACCTGGGCCGTGGCGCGCAGTCGCGCCGCGGAGAGACGGACCCGCCGCTGGCAATTCGTGACCGCGACGGCCATCAGACTCCGGGCGATCCCAGGGCGCCGCTCGGTTTGGCGCGATCGTACGCGCGCACGATGGCGGAGACGAGATCGTGGCGGACCACGTCGCGATGATCGAAATACACGAAGCGGATACCCTCGATGCCATCGAGGACGTGTTGCACTTCGATGAGGCCGGAAGGACGGCTCGCGGGCAGGTCGACTTGGGTCACGTCCCCCGTGATGACCATCTTCGAGTTGAAGCCCAGGCGCGTGAGGAACATCTTCATCTGCTCGGAGGTGGTGTTCTGGGCCTCGTCTAGGATGATGAAGGCGTCGTTGAGGGTGCGCCCCCGCATGTAGGCGAGGGGGGCGATCTCGATGGCGCCCTTCTCGCTGAGGGTCGCCGCCTTCTCGGCCTCCAGCATGTCGTAGAGCGCGTCGTAGAGGGGGCGGAGGTAGGGATGGAACTTCTCCATGAGGTCGCCGGGGAGGAAGCCCAGGCGCTCGCCGGCTTCCACGGCGGGCCGGGTGAGGATGATGCGCGACACCTCGCGCTTCATGAGGGCGGACACGGCCATGGCCACCGCGAGGTAGGACTTGCCCGTTCCCGCGGGGCCGATGGCGATGACGAGGTCGTGCTGACGGATGGCGTCGAGGTAACGCTTCTGGTTGGCCGTCTTCGGGCTGATGAGCTTGCGCCGCGACGGCACCGCGATGGCGTCGGAGAGAAAGCCCTTGAGATTGGTCTCCGGCTCAGCGCCCGCCATGCGGAGCGCGGAGCGGATGTCCGTCGCGCCCAGGGAGGGCCTCTCGCGGAGCATCTCGATCAGGTCACGCACCACCTTCTCCGCCTGCTGGATCCGCGTCTCCTCCCCCCGCAGGGTCACGTCGTGTCCCCGGGAGGTCGCCTTCACGTCGTATTGGGACTCCAGAAGCTTCAGGTGCTCGTCGTTGCGGCCGAGCAGGGCCAGGAGATTGAGGTCGGGTGGAATGAGGACGCGGCGGGTGGCGTGGGCGACTTGGGTCACGCCGGCCGGGGTCCTTCGACGACGCGGATGCCCAGGTCCCGGAGCTGGCGCGCGTCCACGGGCGCGGGCGCATCCGTGAGGGGACAGGTTCCCTTCTGGGTCTTGGGAAACGCGATGACCTCGCGAATGGATTCCTGCCCCACCAGATTGGCGGCGAGACGATCGAGACCGAAGGCGATGCCGCCCATGGGCGGAGCGCCGAACTCGAGCGCCTCCAGCAGGAAGCCGAAGCGGGCGCGCGCCTCCTCCTTGGAGATGCCGAGGAGGGCGAAGAGACGTTCCTGCACCGAGGTCTGATGGATGCGGATCGAGCCGCCCGCCGCTTCCTGGCCATTCAGCACGAGGTCGTAGGCCTTGGCTCGGGCCCGTCCGGGATCAGATTCCAACAGCGGCAGGTCCTCGTCTCGCGGAGCGGTGAAGGGATGGTGCACGGCATCCCAGCGCTTCTCGTCCGGGTTCCACTCCACGAGAGGGAAATCAATCACCCAGGAGAACACGTCGCGATCCATCGGGATGAGGTTGAAGCGACGGGCGAGATCGACGCGCAGCCGGCCCAGCACGGTGGCGGCCACGGGGACGGCGTCGCCCACGAGGAGCAAGAGATCGCCCGCGCCGGCTTCCGTCTGAGAGAGGAGGCGCTCCTGAACCGCCGCGAGGAACTTGGCCACGGGAGAGTTCACGCCCTCTGCGGTGACCTTGATCCACACGAGGCCCTTGGCGCCCGCCTGCTTGGCGTCGGCGGTGAGATCGTCCAGCTCCTTCCGGCTCATCGCCCCGGCGCCAGGCACGCGCAGGGCTTTCACGGCGCCGCCGCCCGCCACCACCTGGGCGAAGGCCTGGAACTCACCACCCGCGAAGAGGGGGGTGACGTCCACGAGCTCCATGGCGAAGCGCAGGTCAGGCTTGTCGGAGCCGAAGCGGGTCATGGCCTCGTCGTAGGGCAGGCGCGGAAAGGGCACCACCAGCTCCACGCCCTTCACCCGACGCCAGATCGTGGCGACCATGCCCTCGATGATGGGGAGGAAATCGTCACGATCCAGGAACGACGTCTCGATGTCGATCTGGGTGAACTCCGGCTGGCGATCCTTCCGGAGGTCCTCATCGCGGAAGCAGCGGACGATCTGGAAGTAGCGCTCGAAGCCCGCCACCATGAGGAGCTGCTTGAAGAGCTGCGGGGACTGGGGCAGCGCGTAGAAGGAGCCGGGCTGGAGCCGGCTCGGCACGAGGAAGTCCCGCGCGCCCTCCGGCGTGGAGCGGGTGAGGAAGGGCGTCTCCACTTCGAGAAACCCCTGCTCATGGAGATAGTCACGCACGGCCCGACAGAGCAGATCGCGCGTCTGGAAGGCGTGAAGCACGGGGGCGCGCCGCATGTCGAGGTACCGGTACTTGAGACGAAGCGTCTCGTCCACCTCCGCCTCGCCCTCGACGTCGATCTGAAAGGGCAGCGGGCGGCTCTCGTTGAGCACCCTCAGCTCGCTCGCGTGCACCTCGATGGCGCCGGTGGCGAGCTTGGCGTTCTCGGTACCCGCGGGCCGAGGGGCGACCACACCGCGCACGGCCACTACGAATTCGCTCCGCACCTCCTGGACTTTGTCATGAGCCAGGGCGCCGTCTGCCGGGTTGAACACGCACTGGGTGATTCCCTCGCGGTCGCGCAGGTCGACGAAGATGAGCCCGCCGTGATCGCGCCGCCGGTGCACCCAGCCCATGAGAGTCACGGGCTGCCCCGCGTCGGAGGCGCGCAGGGCGCCGCAGGAGTGCGAGCGCTTCCAGTCGCCCATGGCCTCCACGCGCATCCCCGTCATGCCGAGACCTCCTGGCTCCGCAGGGCCTGCAGCTCGTCAGCCAGGCGTGCGAAGGGCACGCGTCGCTGCTCCCCGGTCTTCATCTCGCGCAGCACTGCCTCCCCCGCCGCCAGCTCGTTGTCGCCCGCAATGACCACATAAGCGACACCGAGCTTGTTCGCCCGCTCGAGCTCGCGGGGCAACTTGCGGGCTCCGTAGCCAAGTTCAGTAATCACTCCGGCGCGGCGCGCAGCCCGGGCCACTGGCATGAGGCGCTGCAGCGCCGCCTCGCCCAAGGGAATCAGGAGCGCGAGTGGTCGGAGGCCGACCGCTCCCTCGCCCAAGAGCAGAACCACGCGCTCGAGGCCGATGGCGAAGCCGATGCCGGGATCGGCTGGCCCCCCCAGCCGCTCGATGAGGCCGTCGTAGCGGCCGCCCCCGGCCACGGCGTCCTGGGCGCCGAGCTGTGTGGTCTTCACCTCGAAGGTGGTGCGCACGTAGTAATCGAGCCCGCGCACGAGACGGGGCGTCACCGTGTAGGCCTGACCCATGGCGTCCAGATAGCCGCGCACATGATCGAAGTGCTGGGCCGACGCCGCGGAGAGCGAGTCGAGGATGGACGGCGCCTTCTCGATCACGGGCTGGCACTCCGGGACCTTGCAGTCGAGGACGCGCAGTGGATTGCGCCCAAGGCGCGCCTGACACTCGCCGCATAAGGACGAGGCGTGGGGGGTAAGGTACTCGACCAGGCGCGCCACGTAGGCCGCGCGGTCACCGACATCGCCAATGGAGTTCACGTGCAGGGCGAGGCGGTCCTCGAGACCGAGGGCGCGGAAGAAGTCCATGAGCATGCACACCACCTCGGCATCCACGGCTGGGCTCGGCTCTCCGAGCGCCTCCACGTTGGCCTGGTGAAACTGGCGATAGCGCCCCGCTTGCGGCCGCTCGTAGCGGAACATGGGCCCGATGGTGTAGAGCCGGACGGGCTTCGGCTCGACCTGGAAGCCGTGCTCGATGTAGGCGCGAACCAGCCCCGCGGTGGCCTCGGGGCGTAGAGTCAGCGAATCGCCGCCACGGTCCTCGAAGGTATACATCTCCTTCTTGACGATGTCCGTCTCGTCACCGATGCCGCGGGCGAAGAGCTCCGTGCGCTCGAAGAGAGGCAACCGGATCTCGCGATAGCCGTAGGCTTCGAAGGTGGCGCGGCCCGCCGCCTCCACGCGCTGCCAGCGCCCCGTCTCCGCGGGCAGAATGTCCCGCACCCCACGCACCGCCTTGATGGCCATGGCTAGGCGCTTTCCAAGCTCATGCGTCCAACGAAGCACCGGGACATGCCCACGGAACGAGCGGGAAGGGTCGGCGAACGCGGGATCGGAGCAGCCGTCGGCAGAGGCACTACTCCTGCGGAACGGTCATGATGATCTGCGTCTCAGCGGCCGTCTTCAGGAGGTTCTTGTAGCGCACCACCGTGGCGATGATCGTCGGCTGATTGGCGTCGTCGGTCTTGAATCCGCCCAGCGCCGTGATGGTGCCCTCGAAGCCCGTGTCGATGGACTGCAGCCGAAAGCCGGCTGGACCCTTGAAGACGATGGCGAGGAGGCCTTCCTTGACGATGTTCTGGGGCACGAGGATCTCGTCGATGCCGTCACCATCGAGATCAATGGCCACCGGCGTCGGCTCGATCTTGTAGAAGGCGGTCCGCATGACCCGGTTGGTGATCTGACCAGTCTCCTGCTCGATGGTGATAGCGCCCCCACCCACCGCCGTCCCGGAACGCCACAGGTCCTCGCCTTCGACCGACATCTGGAGGCGGTTGAACTCATCGATGAAGGCCAGCACGCGAGAATCCTTGCCATTGATGTTTGAAAACGTGGCGCCCATGGGACGGAAGGCCTGGTGCACCTTGACCGCCTTTTCCGTCACGAGCTTGCCGTTCTTCCAGGCCATCTGATCGGCCTGACCCTGGTTGAAGAACTTCTCCTTGCTGAAGCGCTGGGTCCACACCGTCTGCTTGTACCCCACCCCCTTGACGTCCACGGGGAACAGGAATTCCTCGATGCTGTCCGCCAGGTAGCGCGGCTTGCCGTCCTTGACCCCCAGGATGAAGGAGTTCAGCCCACTCTTGGGATCGTGGCGATTGCCGACGACCTCGAAGACGCCGTCGCCGTCCAGATCCACGAAGTAGACGGAGATCACCTGGCCCCGGGACCGCACCGACATGGACCACTCGGGCTCCGGCTTGAGGTTCACGATCTTGTACTGGTAGATCTTCTCGCCGTCGCTCACGACCATGCGAGGAATCTTGTCCTTCGGCATCACCCCCACGTCGATGGCCACCACGGCGAAGGGA
>DATGCY010000294.1:0-5570 GCA_035311385.1 Candidatus Methylomirabilota bacterium | reverse complement strand
GTCGCCTTCAACCAGAAGGACTTCCTGGAGGCGGTGATCGGCGACCCCAACTACTACAAGCTCTGCAAGGCGATGTTCCCGTGCGGCTCGCCCAACTCCTCCACCAAGGGCATGGACGGCTACCTCGACTCCAACTTCGAGAAGGCCAAGGCGCTGCTCAAGGAAGGCGGATACGACGGCACTCCCATCGTCCTGATGCACTCCACGGATCTCGCCGTGCTCGCCAACCTGGCGCCGGTGGCGAAGAACCTCATGGAGAAGGCGGGCTTCAAGGTGGACATGCAGTCCATGGACTGGCAGACACTGGTGGCCCGGCGCGCGAAGAAGGACCCGCCCGCCCAGGGTGGCTGGCACGCCTTCCTCACCTCCTGGGTCGCCGCCGACATCCTGAACCCGATCGGCGCAGGCTTCGTCAACGCCTCGTGCGACACCGCCATGTTCGGCTGGCCCTGCGACAAGGAGCTCGAGTCGCTGCGCGACCAGTACGCGCGCGAGACCAATCCGGCCAAGCTCAAGGCCATCGCGGAGGCGGTGCAGGTGCGCGAGACGCAGTATCCGACGTACGTGTGGCTGGGGCAGTGGTACGGGCCCGTGGCCGTACGCAAGAACATCGACGGCATCATCCCGGCCCCCGCCACCGCCTTTTGGGGCATCGAGAAGAGCGGCCGCTGAGCGACGCCATGCGCCGCGCCGGCGCCTGAGGGCGGCGGCGCGGCGCGCCGTCCCATGCTGGGCTACATCGTTCGCCGACTGCTCGCCACCGTTCCGGTCATGACGGTGGTGGCAATATTCGTCTTTCTCCTCCTCCGTCTGACGGCGGGCGATCCCGCCGCCATCATCGCGGGAGACAGCGCCACCACCCAGCAGGTGGCCGAGATCCGCCAGAAGCTCGGTCTCGAGCGGCCCATCGTCGAGCAATTCTTCATCTGGATCGGCCGCATCCTGCACGGCGACTTCGGCGAATCGTACTTCTTCAAGAAGACGGTGGTGGAACTGATTCGCGACCGCCTGGAGCCCACGGCGGCGCTGGCCGTGTGCACCCTCATCCTCGCGGTGGCCATGGCGGTGCCGCTGGGGGTGGTGGCGGCCGTGCGACGCGGGACGTGGGTCGATCGTGCGGTGATGGGATTCTCCGTTCTGGGCTTCTCCGTGCCCGTCTTCGTGATCGGCTACGCCCTCATCTATCTCTTCGCGATCGACCTGGGCTGGCTGCCGGTGCAGGGGTATCAGCGCCTCGCCGAGGGCTTCTGGGGCTTTCTGGAGCGGCTGATCCTGCCCAGCCTCACGCTGGCTGTCATCTACGTGGCGCTGATCGCGCGCATCACGCGGGCCAGCCTGCTCGAGGTGCTCGGGGCCGACCATGTCCGCACCGCCCGGGCCAAGGGGCTGGGCAATGCCAGCGTGCTCCTGCGCCACGTGCTCCGCAATGCCGCCGTGCCCATCGTCACCGTGATCGGTCTGGGCGTGGCGCTCCTGATCGGCGGGGTGGTGGTCACGGAATCGGTCTACGGCATTCCCGGCCTGGGCCGACTCACCGTGGACGCCGTGCTGGCGCGCGACTATCCCACCGTGCAGGCGGTGGTGCTCCTCTTCTCGGTGGTCTACGTGATGATCAACTTGCTCGTGGACCTGACCTACACGCTGCTCGACCCGAGAATCCGGTATTGAAGTCCGCCTTCAACCGCAGCGTGATGATGGGCGGCGTCATCCTGGCCGTGATCTTCGTGATCGGGCTGGCCGCGCCGTTCCTCGGCACGCGCGACCCGGCGCAGATCGATCCCATCTCGCGAAACAAGCGGCCCGGAGCCGTTCGCATTCTCATGGGCGCCGACGGACGGCAGACCTCGACCACGTACTGGATGGGAACGGACAGCCTTGGCCGTGACATCTATAGCCGCGTGCTCTACGGAGCGCGGGTCTCCATGCTGGTCGGGATCTCGGTGGCGCTCATCAGCATGACGGCGGGCCTCATCATCGGCCTCCTCGCCGGCTATCTCCGCTGGCTCGACGGCTTCGTGATGCGCATCATGGACGGGCTCATGGCGGTGCCGCCGATCCTGCTCGCCATTGCCCTCGTCTCGCTGTCTACGGCGGGGCTCCGCGTGGTCATCATGGCCATCGTCATACCGGAGGTGCCGCGCGTGGTGCGGCTCGTCCGCTCCGTGGTGCTCTCCATCCGCGAGGAGCCGTACGTGGAGGCGGCGAGAGCGCTCGGTGCGCGCACGGTGCCGCTCCTCGCGCGCCACGTGCTGCCCAACGCGTTGGCCCCCCTCATCGTCCAGGCGACCTACGTGTGCGCCTCGGCCATCGTGATCGAGGCGATCCTGTCGTTCCTCGGGGTGGGAATCCCACCGCAGACGCCCACCTGGGGCAACATCATGGCCGAAGGGCGTGCGCTCTTCCGTGTATTCCCGCACAACATCTTGTTCCCGAGCATCTTCCTCGCGGCGACCGTGCTCGCCGTCAACATCATGGGCGACGGCCTGCGCGACAGCCTCGATCCTCGGCTGCGGAATCGCCTGTAGCGCGCCTCAGCTCCCGCGGACGATCTCGCGGGCGAAGGCGTCCAGGGCGTCCCAGTCGTACGGGCCGTTGCGCAGGGCGATGCTGAGCCGGGTGCAGCCGAGGGCGCGGAACTCGTCGACCATCTTGTGCGCGTCGCGCACCGTGCCACGGAGGTAGCCCGTGCGGTCGGCGCGATCACCCTCGCCGAAGTGGGTCCGGAAGACCTCCTCGCCGCGTGCGGCGCCCCGGGCGTCGGCGCCGAGGTAGAAGCCCAGGTTGACCGTCCGCATGATGGTCTTGGGATCGCGACCTTCCGTCTCGCACCATCGGTCGAGCACCTCGCACTTGTGCTTCCAGTCCGCCGGCCCGATGTACGCGCCGTTCCACCCGTCGGCGAACTTGGCCGCCGCGCGCAGCGTGCGCTTCTCGCCGCGGCCGCCGATCCAGATCGGAATGCGGGGCTGGAGCGGCTTGGGATAGTTGGGCGCGTTGGCCACGCTGAAGTGCTTGCCCTGAAAGTTTGCGCGCTTCTGCTCGGGATCGAGGAGGAGGCGCATGATCTGCGCGTACTCCTCCAACATGTCCTCGCGCGGGCCGATGGTGGGAAAGGGGATGCCGAAGGCCTTGGCCTCCACGTCGTGCCAGCCGGCGCCGAGTCCGCAGTCCACCCGTCCGTTGGAGAGATGGTCGATGGTGGTGAGCGACTTGGCGAGCAGGCCAGGGTTGCGGTAGGCGACGCAGTACACGCCGCTGCCGAGCCGGACCTTGGTGGTGCCCATGGCCGCCGCGGTCAGGGTGGCGATGGCCTCGTAGCAGTCCATGTCTCCGCCGCGCGGGGGCGACTCCTGGAAGTGGTCGGACACGGAGAACCAGTCGAAG
Organism: Candidatus Methylomirabilota bacterium; assembly: GCA_035311385.1. Lineage (GTDB taxonomy): Bacteria > Methylomirabilota > Methylomirabilia > Rokubacteriales > CSP1-6 > AR37. The sequence goes on along the minus strand of DATGCY010000294.1, from coordinate 2,186 downwards.
CCATTGGCGTCGGCGAACTTCCACAGCTTGCGCATCTCGGCGAGTGGTCCGCCCATGTGGCCGATGTGGATCCCGAATTTCATGTGGTGCTCCTGTGGGGTGGTCGCCTGCTCATTGAGGCCGGGTCGAGTCCCGGGGGGAAATTCTCATGGCAGGTTGACGGGGAGTGTACCAGACGCGCCGGTTGATAGCGGAGCGATGCCCGGATAGTATGCCGCTCGGGTTCGGATGGACCGAGGGTGTGTCCGTAACATCAGCGTCCGCGAAGAAGGGAGACCGTCCGATGGACTTCGAGGTCACGTACAGCGAGGAGCAGCAGCGGTTTCGCGCCGAGGTGCGCGCGTGGCTCACCGAGCACGTGGCATCGGACATCACGCGCACGCCGACATCCCCGGAGGACAACTACCGTCGCTACCAGCAGCTGCGCGCGCTGGGCCGCGAGCTCGGGGCCAAGGGCTGGCTCTTCCCACGCGCTCCCGTGACCTATGGCGGGGGCGGGCTCGACGTGGATCACGCCATCATCCTCGAGGAGGAGATCGACCGCTTCGACCTCACCCTGCCGCCGTACTACGACAGCGGCGGCCGTCTCGGAGCGGCGTCCATCCTGGTGTGGGGGACGGAGGAGCAGAAGCGCGCCTTCCTGCCCCCGATCTATACGGGCGCCGTGCGCACCTGGCAGCTCCTCACCGAGCCCAGCGCCGGCTCCGACCTCGCCGGGGTGCGCATGACCGCTCTGCGCGACGGCGACCACTACGTGCTCAACGGGCAGAAGATCTTCGTGGGGAGCGACAACGGCGCCGACCGCATCTGGCTGATCGCCTGCACCGATCCCAACGGCCGCCGGCACGAGAACGTCTCCTGGTTCATGATCGATGCGAACCTGCCGGGTATCGAGGTCCAGCCCATGCAGCTCATGGGGACGGGCGGTGAGGGCGGCGCGGACAGCGGTGTCAAGAACACCGTGTTCTTCGACGACGTGCGCGTTCCCGCCTTCGGGCTCATCGGCGGCGAGAACAACGGGTGGAAGGTGGCCAGCACCCACCTCGAGCTGGAGCACGGCGCCGGCGGGCGCATCGGGCGCAATCGAATGTGGGAGCGTCTGCTCCGCTACTGCCAGGAAACCAAGCGCGACGGCATGCCGCTCGTTCAGCATCAGGAGGTGCGCGACGTGCTCGCCGACGTCTACATCAAAGGCGAGATCCTGCGGCTCTTCGGGCTGCGTAACTTCTGGCTGGTCTACAGCAAGCGGCCGCGCTCCTACGAGGGGCCGCAGCTGTCCTACCATCGCAAGATGGCCGGCCTCTGGATGACCGGGGCGATCCTCGATGCGGTGGGCCCGGCCGCTCTCACCACGGATCCCACATGGGGATCGGCAGGCGGATTCCTCGAACTCCAGCAGCGCAACGGGATCGTGGCCGTGCACCCCGGCGGCACCGCGGACGTGCAGCGCGTGAGCATGGCCCGGCGCATCGGGATCGGCCGGGCCGCCGCCGAGCAGGCGGGGCGGGTGCAATAGCCATGGACCTCGCCCTGACCGAGAGCCAGGAGATGCTCAAGACGAGCGCGCGCGGTTTCATGGCGCGCGAGGCGCCCAAGGACGTGATCATCGACCTCGAGCAAGCAGAATCCGGGCTGCTTCCCGAGGTCTGGCGAAAGGCCTGCGAGCTCGGCTGGCTCGGGATGCTGGTGCCCGACGAGTATGGCGGGGAAGGGGCGAGCCTCGCGGACACTGCGGTCCTGTACGAGGAGCTCGGCCGCGGCCCGCTGCCCGGTCCCTTCTTCAGCTCGGGGGTGCTCGGTGTCCTCGCGCTGCTCGAAGCGGGCACGGCCGCGCAGCGGCGCGAGCTCCTTTCTGCCGTGGCCACGGGAGAGCGGATCGTCACCGTGGCGATCACGGACCCGAACGCGTCGTGGGGCCCGCACGGCGTGACGTGTGTCCCTCAGCGGCGATCGGACGGCTTCCGGCTGACGGGCACCAAGCCCTTCGTGGCCGACGCGACCTCCGTCACGGACCTCGTGGTCGCCGCGCGCACGGGGGATGCGCCTACCGACGTGAGCCTGTTCCTCGTGGATGCACGGGCGTCGGGCGTCTCCACGCGCCGGTTGCGCGGGTTCCTCTCCTGGCACGATGAGGTGACGCTCGAGGGCGCGCCGGCCGTGCTGCTCGGGGATGCGCCGAATCGCGG